>JAYVMZ010000142.1:0-2691 GCA_043758735.1 Betaproteobacteria bacterium | reverse complement strand
AAATGGCGTATCGTCGTGGTTTCAGCGTGCTATTCGGGCGGATTCATCGAAGCGCTGAAGGATGCCCACACCCTGATCGTCACGGCGTCCGATGCGACACACACTTCATTCGGCTGCGGCAATGATTTCGACTTTACTTATTTTTCCAAGGCGTACTACGACGAAGCTCTGCGCAAAACCCGCTCCTTCACGCAGGCGTTCGCGATGGCGAAGGAATCCGTCCGCGAGCGCGAGCAGAAGGAGGGATTGCAGGCCTCCAATCCGCAGATGTACCTGGGCGAGGCGATGAAGGAAAAACTGTCGAAGCTGGAAAGGCGACTCTCGAAAGGAGATGCAATTGCGAAATAGAGGATTTGTCGCGTTCGTCTTCCCGGCATTGCTCGGGATTGCCATCGCTTGCGCCTGCTCTGCCGCCGCGGCCGGGGACTGGACGCCCATCAGCCGCGAAAAGGCGCTCGAGCAGACGCGCAGCCCCCAGCTCGACAAGCGTCGCCTGGCTTATGGCCGCCTGGCGGAAATCGGGACCATGGAAGACATTCCGGTGCTGATGGCGGCATTGTGGGACGAAGAGGAATTGATCCGCGGCATTGCCGAACAGTCCGTCTGGGGAATCTGGTTGCGCACCGACGACCCGGTGGTCGATCCGCTGTTTCAGACCGGAATGCAACTGATCGCGGAAGACGAGCCGGCCGCGGCGATTGAAAAGCTGAATCAGGTCATCGAGCTCAAGCCGGAATTCGCCGAGGCCTGGAATCACCGCGGCAATGCCTACTCGGATCTGGGGGAGGAAGACCGTGCGCTTGCCGACTATGAGCGCGCCATCACCCTGAACCCGTACGAGTTTGGCACGCTGGAAAGCATCGGCGAAATCTGGATGAGCCGCAGCGACTACCGCAAGGCCGCCGAATATTTCCGCCGTGCGCTCGACCTCAACCCGAACCGGGCGCAAGCGGCCGAGGCGTTGCATGCACTGGAAGAGAAGCTGGAGAATGACCGCATCTGAAGGATGCAGTGATTGGTGAATGGTAATTGGTGATTGGAAAAACAGAAGGTCGACCTTGACCCTGATTTTCGCCAGTCACCAGTCACCAGTCACCAATCACCAATCACCAATCACCAATCACTTTTTCTTCTGCGGCAGCTTGATGCCGGACATCGCCTGATACATCTTCACCACGGAGATATCGTCCTCGTAGCCCAGGCCGGCGCCGGCGGCGCCGATGAAAAGCTGGTGGGCCGCGGCGGTCAGGGGCAGCGGGAAAGTCATTTTCTTTGCCGAGTCGAGGACGATGCCCAGGTCCTTGACGAAAATGTTCACCGCCGAAAGCGGGGTGTAGTCGCCGTCGAGGATATGCGGCACGCGGTTCTGGAACATCCAGGAGGAACCGGCGCTGTTCGAAATCACTTCGTAGACGACCTTCGGATCGGCGCCGGCGCGAATGGCCAGCGCCATTGCTTCCGCCGCAGCGGCGATATGCACGCCGGCGAGAAGCTGGTTGATCATCTTGACCTTCGAGCCCGTGCCCGCATCCGGGCCCAGCTCGTATACCTTGACGGCGATGGCTTTTAGAACGGCGCCGGCCTTCTTGTAGGCGGCTTTGGAGCCGGAACCCATGATGGACAGTTCGCCCTTGGCCGCGCGCGCGGCGCCGCCGGAGACCGGCGCGTCGATCAGCATCAGGCCTTTGGCATCGAGGCGCTTGCCCAGGTCGATGGCGAATTCCGGCGCAACCGTGCTGCTGGCGATGACCACGGAACCCTTGGCCAGCGTGGATGCGGCCCCGTCCTTGCCGAACAGGACTTCATTGGTCTGGTCGGCATTGACGACCAGGACGATGACGACGGGAACATTGCGGCCGACGTCCGCGGGACTTTTCGCGGCAACGCCGCCCTCATTCGCGAATGCCTTCGACACTTCCGGGCGCACGTCGTAGGCGTGTACTTCGAACCCCTTCTTCAGCAGCGTGCGCGCCACGCCCAGTCCCATGGAGCCCAGTCCGATCACGCCTGCCTTCTGCTTCTTGCCTGCCGCCATTTTCTCGCTCCCAAGTATTCGTTAACCGCGTTGCTTTGCATCGTTTCCGGCGCGCCGCTACACTGGCCCGAGTTACCCACATTCAAGCGATGAAGATCAGAACGATCATGATCCTGTGCACCGCCTCTGGGCTGCTGCTGGCCGCCTGTCACGGCAACCGTCATTATAATCCGGCGAAGTCGCACCACACCGAAGACGGATTTCGCAACAACACTCCGCAGCCCCCGCGCCAGAGTTTCTGGAAATGGCAATGGGACCGCTGGACCAAGGGCTACCCCGAGGATCCGAAGCAGGGTTACGGGTTTGCGCTGCTGAAGCCGGACACTGCTTTCCTCGTCGCCAATCGCGACGAGCCGACGCTGACGTGGATCGGGCATGCCTCGTTCCTGCTGCAGGTCGGCGGCGTCAACGTGCTGACCGATCCCCACCTCACCGAGCGCGCGTCGCCGCTTTCGTTTGCCGGGCCGAAACGTTACGTCGCCCCGCCGTTCGATTTCAATTCGTTGCCGCATGCGGATGTCGTGGTGATTTCGCACAATCACTATGACCACCTCGACTTGGAGACGGTCGTGCTGCTCAACCGCCAGAAGGGCGGGCCGCCGCAATTTTTCGTGCCGCTCGGATTGAAGCAGTGGTTCAAGTCCCAAGGCATCGAT
>JAYVMZ010000141.1:0-13219 GCA_043758735.1 Betaproteobacteria bacterium | reverse complement strand
CCGTAGTTGCTGTTCGTCTGCTGCTTTGAGTTGGAGAGCTGGCGTCGATCGCGGCACCATTCCAGCATAGCGTAGTCCGCATGGATTGTCCAGTTATTTGCTGGACACTACACTAAAAGGGTACTCCGGGCTTCGCCAGGGTATTCGCACGGGTATTCGCCATAATCGTGACGACGTGACTGTCGTAAAGGCCGTAACCCGGTACGATCGTGACG
Organism: Betaproteobacteria bacterium; assembly: GCA_043758735.1. Lineage (GTDB taxonomy): Bacteria > Pseudomonadota > Gammaproteobacteria > Burkholderiales > JACQAP01 > JACQAP01. The sequence continues at coordinate 13,004 of JAYVMZ010000141.1, read as the reverse complement.
GTTGAGTAAGCTTAGGGCTTGTGCCGTTGCTTTTCATCCCATCTGTCGCGCCGAGCAGCTCGACTCGACCTCCCTTCGGAGCCGGGCTACCCGCGACATCCGAAGGCCAACCCTACGCAGGTTGCGTATATACGTAGATTGCGTATAATCTATCCATGAAGGCCGTCTTCGTCGAACTACCCGCCTTCGAGCGACACCGGCCGTCGTATCTTGACGACGAAGCGTTCCTGTCGCTTCAGAACCTGTTGATGAAGAACCCGGAAGCGGGCGATCCGATACAGGACACTGGTGGCTTGCGCAAGCTGCGTTTTGCCGATGCGCGGCGAGGCAAAGGAAAACGAGGCGGGCTGCGGGTGATTTATTACTGGTGGGAGCGGGCTTGCAGTTCTGGCTCTTCACCCTGTATGACAAAGATGAAATGTCCGACTTGACCGCACAGCAGCGCAAGGCCCTCAAGATAATGATTAAAGCAGAGTTAGAAGCAAGGAGAAGCCCATGAAGACGATCGCCAAGTCCAAGCCCAAATTGAAACGCACTTCGAAGCGTGACCTGTTCGGTGAATTGAGTGAAGGCGTAGCGGCCCTCGCAGATACACGGCTGGGCAAGCGAACCTTGCGTACGCATTCGATCGCGTACAAGCCCGCGCCCGAGGTCACGCCGAAAGAGCTGATACGCATGCGTGAAAGCCTGAACCTTTCACGTGCCCTGTTTGCCGTCTATCTCCGGACAAACGTACGCACGCTCGAAAACTGGGAGCAGGGCCGGGCCAGGCCGAACGCCCAAGCGGCGTTGTTGATCAATCTCGTCAAGCAGTATCCGGATACTGTGCAGCGGCTCGCTGCGATTTAGGGCAAAAAATAAATGAACTTCGTAATTGTTGGCGCTGGCGCCCTCGGGTCCATCTACGCGGCCTATCTGGCACGCGCAGGGCATCAGGTATCACTCGTTGCGCGTGGCGAACGTGCCGCGGCGCTCTCGAAACACGGCATCGCCGTCGTGGGAGAAGGTGCCTTCACCGTCCGCTGCAACATCGTGACGCAGCCGGATACGTTGAAACAAGCCGACGTCGCTATTCTGGCCATCAAAACCTACGACACGGCGCAAGCGCTGACGTGGCTCGGTGGACTCAAGGTCAACAGTGCGATGTCCGTGCAGAACGGCGTCCTCAAGAACCAGATGCTGAGCAAGGTGTTTGGGCCGCAGACGATAGTGGGGGCGATCGGCATGCTCGGCGGTGATGTCCTGCCGGCCGAGGGCGACCGGCCCGGTGCGGTTCGCTACAGCGTGGTCGGGCCCACGGTCATCGGCGAACCCGCAGGCGGAGAGTCTTCACGGGTCAAGGAGATCGTGAACACGTTCGAGCAATCAGGTCTCAAGGCGCGTGCCTCGGACGAGATCACTTCGGTCGAATGGTCGAAGTTCGTCGCGTGGTCCGGCTTCAGCACAGTGGCGGTGATGACCCGCTTGCCAACCTGGCGCTTTATGCTCGACCCTGATACGGCCTTGATCGCCGCGCGTGTGATGCGAGAGACGGCGGCCGTAGCAATACGCCATGGGATCATTTTGCAGGACAGCGGATTTACCAGCGCAGCATTTATTAACGGCAGCGAAGCAGACGCGATCAAGGCGGTGCAATCCTACGGCGAGAATCGCAGAGTGAACGCACCGGGTTTTCGCCAGTCTATTCTGCAGGACGCTGATCGCAATCGACGCCTCGAGGTCAACGAGACCCTGGACTACACGCTGAAGCTGGCGGCGGAACTGGGAGTGCCGACGCCGGCGCTCGATTTGTGTTGCCGCGTCTTACGAGTCGTTTCCCGCGCTGCAGGGTAGGGATGACGTTTGAGCACAAAGCGGGTCAGGCCTGCAAAGTTGCATAAATGTTTTGAAAAAACAAAAGGGTCAGGCTTGGCATGTTGCATAAATAATGCAATATCCCAAGCCTGACCCATTTTTCCATTTTTTCTTGAATAACGTCAGGATTGACCGTGGTTCGATCATCCGATCTCAGCCTCGTCATCAAAGCCGCGAACTTCGCGGCGGCCGTAGCTGTGGCAACGGCAATCGAACTGCAGCACATTGTTGTGACCGATCCGCTTCATCGGGACGATGAAAATATCTCTGGTTTGACTTCGTCCCCGGCGCGGGAATAGCATGAGGATGGCTGCGGAATCTGACAAAGGAGTTCGTACGGCCATTGCCCATCATTAATTTCAACAGGGAGAGAAATCATGTCGCGTGACAACGGATGGGTGAGGTGGATGGGGCGGCTTGCCGCCATGTTTGCTTTTGCGTCGCTTACCGCATGTCAAACCATGTCGCCGCAATCCGCGGGCGCGCAAAAGGAAGGGTCTTTCACCACCAGCGATGGGGTGCGTCTGCATTATGTGGAGGCGGGCTCGGGCAAACCGCTGGTGATGATTCCCGGCTGGTCGCAAACTGCCGCGCAATTCAAACACCAGATCACGGGCCTCAGCGATAAATACCACGTCATCGCGATCGACATGCGCGGCCACGGCGAATCGGACAAGCCGAATTACGGCTATCGCATTCACCGGCTGTCCGCGGATGTGCACGAGTTCCTGGCCGCGAAGGGGTTGAAGGATGTGACGCTCGCCGGACACTCGATGGGCTGTTCGGTGATCTGGGGTTACTGGGAATTGTATGGTTCGGACCGGCTTTCGAAGCTTGTCCTGATCGATCAGATGCCGATGATCACCGCCAATCCAATCTGGTCCGATAATGAAAAAGTGGATGCCGGCGCCATCCTGGACAAGAACTCGCTCTACGACGTGACGAATGCTCTCGCGGGCGCGGAAGGCGTCAAGACAACCGAGGGCTTCATCACCGGGATGTTCACCAAGCAGTATCCGCGTGACGATCTGAACTGGGTGATCCAGCAGAATCTCAAGATGCCACGGCCGTACGCCGCGCGCCTGCTGTATGACCATGCCACGAACGATTGGCGCGATCAGATCCCGCGCATCAATATTCCAACGCTGGTGGTCGGCGCAAAAACCAGCCTGGTGGGCTGGAAGTCGCAGCAGTGGATCGGCAGGCAGGTCAATGGCTCCCGCGTGGAAATCTTCGAGGAGTCTGAAGGCGGCAACCACTTCATGTTCATGGAGAACCCGGATAAGTTCAACCGCATCGTGAAGGAATTCATCGGCTGACTATCGGCTTGCGGCAGCCCTGAGCATGGTGATGCCGCCAAAACCGAAAAGGCTAATGCGGGCGGTATTTATTCGCGCACTTGATGACCGCTTCGTTTTTTCCCGCATCGAGGCAGGCGCGGGCATCCTTGTGGCGTTCGGTATGCGGCCGGGTGTTGCGAATTGACATGGTGGCGGCAGGCTTGCCGGCCTTCGTCATGTCCTGTTGTTCGGACGCCGCGTTGACGGACGGAGTCGGTGCGTCCGCTGCGAGGGCCGTCCCCTCGAGAAACAAGCAGGCGAGAGCACCTGCTGCGGCAATGATCGATTTGATCTGCATAAAAACGTGCCCCCTGTTGTTTTGCACGCGTTGATGATCCGGTCCGGTCGACGCTTCGTCAAGGGATACGAGCCGGCGCGCGCGCACGAATTATGGGAATGGCGTTGAAATTATGCGAACGGCGTTGAAACTGTCGTCGTGTGGCGACGCAGAATCGGGTTGAGTGCCGTGAATCGCGTGTACGTCGTGGATGCCGTAAAAAGAGGAGTGTCACGATCTTCACGAAATTCACGGCCGGCAAACCATCGGTGACACAGCCGGCTCCCAATATCCGCCCCCCCCGGGAAAGCGATGGGACGATCAAGCGGGCGCTGCTAATCGCTGAGAAAATTCACCATGGCGTTACCGGCCCGGCGCCGGCGTGCACCAGCGCACGCAATGGCCGATGAGCGACGCCGGGTCCGTAATAGCATCGAGCCTGTTGCGCGGTTTACATTTTGCCGCGTTTGCTTTTGGCTTTTTCCTCGCACGTTTCTTTTTCGGCGCTAGACATGGCGGCGCACTTCTTCAGCTCCGCGGAATAGGCGTTGTTGACATCCGCCGGCGTGCTTTCCTTATCGCCTGCGACGCTGGCCGGTTTGTCACTCGGGGTCGGTTGCGTTTCCGATTGTGTGGCCTTGTCCGTGGTCATGCCTTTATCGGTCGGGGCTACCGGTGTGTCCGACTTCGCGGCCGCGGGAGAAGCCTCCTTTTCCGGGTACTTTGGATCGGCCGCGATAACCGCCGTACTGCTTAACGCCAGGCCAAAGGCGCAGGCGGTCAATTTGATGAGCAACTTGTTCATGAAGGTCCTTTCGAAAGGTTGCGAACGGTCCGGGAAATCGCACCATGAGAAATTGAATTGCGCTTGATCTCTGCTGATGGGGAGCCCGACCGCAAATGACGGTAGCCTGAACCGGGAGCATTGTCTGTTCGCCATCACACGTATGGGACGGACGACGCGCCCCCCGGGAGGGCGGCACGGTGTCCCTGCCCGGTTTGTTGTCGGCGGCGCTCGGCAATCCAGCGTGTCCGCGCTAGCGCCAAATGAGGGCCAGAGACTGAGGTCTTCCCACAAATAATATCGAGGAGACAATGGTGCTCATCAAGCGCGCGCCCAAGGGGCGGCACAAGAAAAGTGTCTTCGGAATCAATGTGCGCTCGCGCCATGGCTTGAAGCAATCGCGTGCCAATCGCGAACCTTGGCTGTTGGCAGTCTTGCCCACGCTTTCACATCTGAGCGCACAGGCGCTGGCCGCCCTTTACGCGCAGCGCATGCAGATCGAGGAAGCCTTCCGGGATCTCAAAAACGAGCGCTTCGGCCTGGGCTTGTCGGCCAGTCGCTCCAACTAAAGGCAGCGTCTTGCGGTTTTGCTGTTGATCGGCGCGCTGGCCTCGTTTGTCCTGCGATTGATCGGCGAAGCGGCCAAGGCACGGCAGATGCAGTTTCAGTTCCAGAGCAACACCCGCCGATCTCGTCCGGTGCTCTCGACCATCAGCCTAGCCTTGCAGACTAGCCTTGCAGATCGTGCGCAAGGGAGGCTTCCAATTTCCACCCGGTGAACTCAACGCAGCGCTCGCGCGTCTGCGCCGACCTCATCCAGCACTGCAACTTTGAAGGGAGACCTCAGGAACAGATCCCATTGCAACGTTCCTTACCGGTACTTCTGCGCGCACTTGATGATGGCTTCGTTCTTGGCCCCATCCAGGCAGTTGCGGGCATCCCGGTGGTGATCCTTCGCAGGCCGGGTATTGCGGACCGAATCCGCAATGTCCCGCTTGCTGTTTTTCGCCATGCCGTCTTCCGAGAACTTGGTATTTTCCGCGATCGCCGGCATGCTGAAAATCGCGCCCGACAGACAGGCGACGGTTCCAGCTGCGGCCAGGATGAATCTGATCTGCATGATCGTGCCTCCTGTGGAAATGCACGCATCGATGATCCGACTGGGCCGTGCGTTCGTCAAGCGATTAAGGCGCCGATGCATTTCGCCAGCCGTGAGAGGAGCTACGCACCCTGAGTTGCGGTCACGTTTTGCTGCGCCCAGCCCGCCGCTCCCGACAATCGCTCACTGACAATCCAGCACGTCGATGGCGTAGAGCATCTGGTAATCGGCCTGCACCTGGGAAGCGGCAAAGCGCGATCGGGCCTGGCCGTTTTTTTCGACGCAGGCGGAAACCTTGCGGATTTCTTCCAGGCGCGGAGAAATCCATCGATCCTGGCTGGTCGCAATCGGCGCGATGTAGGCATCTTTCTCGCGCGGCGTGAATCTTTCCTCGTCGCTCGCATCGGGCTGAAACGGGACAACGAAGTCGGGGGTGATGCCCTGCAACTGCGTGGTGCGGCCGCTCGCCAGGAAGAACAGCCCGGTCGTGTCGTTGCGCGTGAGGCCGGTTGCGCCGGGAATCCGAAATTCATGCACGCTCTGGGCCGTGCCTTTGCCGAAGGTTTGTTCGCCGACGATCCAGCCTCTTTTGTTGTCCTGGAGCGCACCCGAGAGCAGCTCGGATCCGCTGGCCGACACGCCGTCCACCAGCACCGCCAGCGGCGAGCGCGTCGCCTGGTCGGAGGAGGTGACGTAGTCCTGGCGATGTTTGCTTTCGCTGTCGATCCGGTAGGCCGCGAGTTCCCCCGGGCCGAGGAAGAGGCCGGCAACGCAAACCGCGATCGCAACCGAGCCGCCCGTATTGCCGCGCAGGTCGAGGATCCAGCCCTGCGCGCCTTGTGCCCGCAATCTGCGGATGGCGGCGGCGGTCTTATCACATCCCTGGTCATGCATGAAATCGCGGAGGCGGACATAGCCGTAGGCCCGCTTGTCCGAGCGGGCGAGGCGCGCTTCGACCACTTCGCGCACCAGCGTCCGGCGTGGCACGAGCCGTTGCAGCGATTGCCCGTTCCTCAGCAACGTCAGGGGCACAGCCGAATTTTCCTGTCCCCGCACCGAGGTGATGAGTTGCTCCAGCGACAAGGCCCGGGTGGATTGCCCGTCGATATGGGTCAGGAAATCGTTGACCCTGACCCCTTGCGCCTGGGCCGGCCCGTTGGCCTCGACCGCCGTGACCAGGTAGCGGGTGCCGAGTTTGTACACGCTGATGCCGACACCGACAAAAGATGAATCCGCGCCGTTCATGGAATCGGCCAGCGCGCGCCGCGTTGATATCTGCGTATGCGGATCGATGACAACGGCGAAGTATTCGTTGATGCCGCGCGCGGTGAGTTCGGCTTCCTTTTTCTTCGGCGTCACCGTCTTGAGGAAGGCGACGATCCCGGCGAAATCGATGCGCTCGGCCTGCGTATCGCGAAAATGCGCCTGCAGGTTGCGGATGTCACGGTCCCTGCGCGCGATCGAGGCCTGCCAGAACTGATACACGCTGGTAAGCGAGTCGTCTTCGCCGCTGCGTACCACGTTCAGCACGCCGAAGGTTTTCACCGGCACCTCGCCCGCCCGCAGTTCCGATGCGGTCAGACTGAGGTCGCTGGCAACGCCCAGGGCCCCGGCGATGGCGCGGTAGCACCCGATCAATTCAACGGGATTGTCGTAGCAGCGCGCAAGCGCCACGCTCTGGAGGTGGCCGAAGTCAAGCCCGGTCGCAGGCCAGTCATCCTGGGCCAGCAGCGGCACTGGGCAGGCAAGGACGAGGCAGAAGAAAAAACTCGCAAGGCGCGCTCCGGGCAGGCAGGGGGATGGTCGCCCCGCCATGATGCAACGAAACGGCGCTGCGGGGATCGCGGCCGCGCGGCGGGGCAGGGCGCAAATATATGAAACTTGTGCCGCGGCGCCGGGTCATGACGGCTTTCATGGAGGGCAGGGCGTGAATGCAGCCGAAGTATCGTCGATGGTCACGGAATTGTTCGCCACGATCCACCTGTTGTCCGGCTATCCGGTGCCGGCGAGCAACCCCGAGGTTAGCTTCGTGCCGCTGGCCACCATGCTGGAGATGATCTGCAACAAGCACCCGTGCGCGGTCAGAGCGTTCTACAAACCGGACGCCGGCGTATTCATCGACGAGAAGATCGACGTCAAGGACGAACCCTATTCACGCTCGATCCTGCTGCATGAGCTCGTGCACTACCTGCAGCATGTCGAAGGCAAGTTCGAGAACCTCGATACGCCCTGCCATCGCTGGCAGGCGAAGGAAGTCGAAGCCTACGAAATCCAGCACAAGTACCTGAAGAAATTGCGCGTCACGCGCAGCTTCATCGCGCTCGATACCGTGCCGATCACCTGCCCGGAGGACAGCAAGCCGAGCGCGGCAGGCAACTGAGGGCGCGTAGTTCGCACACGTCCCACGCGAGGCGAGCGCGTGGATCCCGACACGCGATGCCTTGGCCCACGGCGTTTCATATCCTTATCGCGGGCCTTGCAAGGCTATAATCGGGGTCGAGTTCCCTCCTACCCAAGCCTTCCCGAATGAAAATCAGCACTTTTTTCGCGCGCTTCATCCTCGGCGGCTGGCGCAGGCTGGCCGAGCGCATGGCGCGCCGGCTGAGGAACAATTTCTATCTTTACCTGGCTGCGGCCATCAGCATCTTCGCGGTGGTGGACGTGTTCGCCCTGCACTCGGTGGTGGACATGCGCGAGAAGGCGTACGACCTGATGGTGCGCTACCGCATCGTGCAGCCGCCGGCCGACAACCAGATCGTCATCGTCGACATCAACGAAGCCAGCCTGGCGGCGATGGCCGCGGACTACGGGCGCTGGCCCTGGCCGCGGCAGGTATTGGGGGAGTTCGTGCAGCGCCTGGAGGCGCAAAAGCCGCGGGCCATCGTGTTCGACATCCTGTTCTCGGACCCGGACGTCTATAACGCCGACAGCGACACTTACTTCAACGACGCCATCGCGGAAACCGGCAACACTTACTTCCCGTGGCTGCGGCTGCCCGCCGCAAGCGACCAGCTCTCGCAACTGAAACCGGCGATGATTCCGGGCGCGAAGCGCATGGAGGGCATTCCGGAAACCGACGCAACCGTTGCCGCCGTGCTGCCGTTCTTCAAGGCAGTGCGCGACGGCGGCCGCATCGGCACGCACAACATTTATCCCGACCAGGATGGCGTGGCGCGCAGTTATCGCCTGTTCCACGACGAGCACGGCTGGCGGCTGCCATCGCTGCCGCTGCGCGTGGCGGCGGATCTCGGTTACGCCCAGCCGCCGCAGGCCGATATGTTGCTCAACTGGCGCGGCCGTCCCTTCACCTATCGCTACGTGACTTTCAGCGACGTGTTCCTGGACATGCAGAGCAAGGAGCACGCGCGCGCGCAGGATGAATTCGCCGGCAAGATCGTCCTCCTCGGCTCGACCGCGCCGAGCCTGTTCGACATCAAGTCGACTTCGATGGCGCGCGAATTCCCGGGTGTGGAAATACTCGCCACCGCCATCGACAACCTCAAGCACGACGACTACATCCGCTCGCCCGCGTCGAGCCTGCCGAACCTGCTCGTCGCCTTGCTCATCGTCTGGGCGACGGCGATCGCGCTCTACCGCGATCCGGATTCCGACCGCTTCAACCGGGTGTTCGGCCTGGCCCAGTTCGGATTGCTGGGTTTCTCGTACGCCATGATCAACGTGACGCACTACCACCTGAACTTCGCCGGGCCGGTGTTCATCGGCTTCATTTATTTTTCCCTGGCGAAAATTTATTCCACAGCCGCCGCGCGGGCACTGGAAAAGAGCGCGGTGGCCTCGACCGTGCGCGCCGGCCATGCCAACGGGGCGACGTTGGCGGTGTTCCAGTTCGACGGCGGCGCCGAACCGGTCAGCGCGATGTTCCTCAAGCGGCTGCGCAAGCAGGTGCTCAAGCTCGCGCGCGAACCGATGGACGTGGACGTCGTCAAGGGCAGGCAGAGCGGACTGTGGGGCCTGTTCGAAGGGACGGTGACGCTGTCCTGGGCTTATCCGCTCGAGGACGCCTCGCACCGGGAACGCGTGGAGCAGGACTTGCAGCGGCTGCGCGATGCGATGCCCGCCCTGGTCGAGAGCTTGCGCGTGCACAGCGAAAAGCTTGCGGGCGAGGCCGTGCGCTCGGTTTCGGTCGGTGCGGCGGGAACCGAAGCGGCGCGCGCGGAATGGCGCGCCTTGTTCGCGGCCGCGCTCGAAGCGGCAAGCCAGGGCAGGAAATGACGCGGTGCCGTTCGGGCACCGCGATTTATCGGGAGGGCAAAGCAATGCGAAGAATTTTGTTTTTGGCGATGTGCCTGTTGTTGCCGCTGGGCGCGGGGACCGATGTAGCCCAGGCAGTGCAAAAGAAAACGACGGCGCAGGAAGAAGGCGTGGCGCTCAAGGCCGACAAGCTCGTGGCCGAGCCGTTTGCCGACGCGAAGCAGGTCGGTGCGCTGGCCAAGGGGGTCGCCGTGACCATCCTCAACAAGACGGGCGGCTGGTTCCAGGTGAAAGCCGGCAGCGCGCAGGGCTGGGTTCGCATGCTCTCGGTGCGCCGCGGGACGGCGGGCAAGAGCAGCGCCGCGAAAGACGTCGCCGCGCTTTCCACCGGGCGCGCCGGCACCGGGCAGATTGTCTCGACCACCGGTGTCAGGGGGCTCTCCGAGGAAGAACTCAAGACGGCCAAGTACGACGAGAAAGAACTGATGAAGGCCGAGTCCTTCGCGGTTGCGAAGGCCGATGCCGCCAAGTTTGCGCAGAAGGGCAAGCTGCTGGCGCGCGCGTTCAATTATCTTCCGGCCAATTAAGGGGTGCCCATGAACAGATTCCTGCTATTTGTGCTGCTCGCCACCCTGGCCTCGGGAGCGGGCGCCATCGACCTCGACAAGCTGAAGAAACTCGAAGACCAGATCAAGGGTGCCGCGGAACCGTCGAGCCCCGCGCCGAAGGCGCCGGCATCCGCACAAGGCGCGCCGACCGAGCAAATGCCGGCCATCCCGCCAATCGGCAATGTGCCCGAGGCCGACGAAATCAAGATCGGCCGCCAGATCGCCGGAAACCTGCTCGGTGCGGCGCCGCTGGTGAACAACCCGGCACTGCAGGGCTATGTCAATCGCGTCGGCCGCTGGGTGGCCAGCACGAGCGAGCGGCCCGACCTGAAGTGGACGTTCGGCGTGATTGAGTCGAACGACGTCAATGCGTTTGCAGCGCCCGGCGGCTACGTCTTCCTCACGCGCGGCCTCTACCGGCTGCTGCGCGATGAATCCGAATTGGCCGGCGTGCTCGGGCATGAAATTGCGCACGTGGTCAGGAAGCATCATCTGAAGCTGCTGCAGAAAAGCCAGGCGATCGACGTCGGCAGCAATCTGCTGAAGAAACAGATCGGCGACCAGAAGATCGCCAAAACGCTGATCGGCAGCGGCGCCGAAATCCTGGCGCGCGGCCTGGACAAGGATGCCGAGTTCGAAGCCGATCGCATGGGCGTGGTGCTGGCCGCGCGCGCCGGCTACGAGCCGTTCGGCCTGCCCGCCGTGCTGCAGGAGATCAGCGCCGCGTCGGCGGACAGTTCGAGCGTGGCCTTGCTGTTCAAGACCCATCCGCATCCCGACGAGCGGCTCGCGCGCCTGGGCGATGCGATGGGGGCGAGCTTCGACAAACTGAAAAACTCGAAAAACCTGAAGGAAAGGCTGGTCCGGTTGCCGAAGGGGTGAGGGGGAACGGTGAATAGGGAACGGTGAACGGTGAACGGTACGGGGGCTTTAGAGTCCCCGCCAGGGTATCCCGAGGGGAGAAGGGGGTCTCTGCAGTCGGCCGTCAGGCCGACCCTCACCGGCTTGAGCAGTAACACGAAGCCCTCGCCTCAGGCGAGGGTAGTTCACCGGCTTGTTGCTGCGTCATGCCACGAGCCTGCCTTACTTCGCAAGCCGTTCGGCGAGTGCTATAAGTGCCTTGCCTTCGAAAACCGGCAACGAGCAGCGGTTCTGGCTGCACACGTAGGCGGCGGATTTCGGCAGGTCGGGATACTGCACATCGGGATTGGGCATCGGGCCTTCGCTGCGATCCCACCATTCGATGCGTTTGTAGGTGCCGGCCTGGCGCTGCGCAATCCGGAACAACTCCTTCGCGACGGGATCGCCCTTTGGGCCGACTACGGTGAGGTGCACCGGATCGTTCGACAGTTCCCGGTCGGCAATCAGTAAGCCTGACTCGGTGCGCCGCTTCAATGCCACTTCGCGGGTGACCAGGAAGCGCATCGCGCGCTCCGCGTCGTCGCGGTACATGGTGTCGCCGGTATAGCGCGAGAGCAGGTTGGCGAATCGCGCCTGCATGATGTTTTCGTCGGTCGTCGGCATCGGCACGAACGCACCTTTGCCCGGCACGGTGGTGACGAATCCGGCGGCACTGCCGCTGGTGAAATTGGCGCGCATGAATCCGGCGGCCGCCTGCGCGTGGCGCAGCCATTCGCGCTCTCCGGTGACCTGGTAGAGCGCCAGGAAGCCGCGGCCTGCAGCCAGCGTATCTTCGAGATAGGGGCCGGCTGTGTCGGCCTCGTCATGGCGGAATCCGCCACCGGGCAGCGATCGATTATCCAGCACCCAGCGCGCTGCAGCCACCGCGCGCGCCAGAATCTCGGGATTGCCGTCCGCGGCGTAAAGCGCGGCGAGGCCCTGCATCATCCAGCCGTTCTCGCGTGCGTACAGGTGCTTGTCGATCGCCGGGATGCCACGCGCGCGTCGCTTCGCATCATTAAGCGCGAAATAATCCTGGCTGTGCTGTCCCCTGACGAGATCGGCATCCTGGCTGACGTAGTACGCGCCCTCGGGCGAAAGCAGGAACGCGTTCACGTAGCGATAGATGTCGCGTGCCGCCTTGAGGTAGCGCGCGTCGTTCAACTGCAACGATGCCAGCGCATAGACGCGCATGGTGTCGGCCTGCACGAACATGATTTTTTCGAAATGCGGGTGTTTCCAGTCGCCGTCGGTGGAGTACTGATAGACCCCGCCCCAGACCGGATCGACCAGATTCAGCGCGCCGTCGAGTGTCTGGGTGGCCATTCTGCGTGACTGGCTGTCGCCGGCGCGCGCCATTTCCAGCGCGTATTCGACGGTATCGCGGTCCATGAATTTCTGTGGCTGCAGCAGGCCGCCGGCCTTGAAGTCGTGGCTGTCCACGATCTGCTTCTTGAGCGTCGCGCGCAATTCATCGGGCAGCAGCGGGCTGACCGAGAATTGCGTGACCGGTTCGCTGTCGCGATATTTCACCGGGCTCGGATTGTCGAGGATGGCGCCCAGCAGCCGGTTGAACGGCTTCGGCGCAATAAAGCCCGAGCGCTTGACGATCTCCTTGCCGTCGGGACCGAAGACGATGGTGGCGGGCCAGCCGTAATCCTCATAGCGCCGCGAAAGGTCAGGCCGCGCGTCCTGGTCGACCCTGACGGCAATGTAGTGCTGCGCGATCAACTCCTGCACTTCTGGATCGCTGTAGGTCTCCTGGTCCATCACATGGCACCAGTGGCACCACACGGCTTCCAGATCAAGCAGCACGAACCGGTTTTCGCTGCGCGCGCGCTCGAATACGGCGTCCGACCAGGGTTGCCATTCGATGGCCGGGGCGGCGGCCGCCGCAGTGGCGGTGCATAACGTGGTGGAAAGGACAATC
>JAYVMZ010000140.1:0-3670 GCA_043758735.1 Betaproteobacteria bacterium | reverse complement strand
ATGAAATCCTCTTTTCGGAAAAAATATGGGAGGCGCCTGCGAAACGGTTCGCGCGAATCGGAAAATCGCCCGGCCCCCATCGGCGACCGGCAATCCCGTCGCAACATCCGAGCCAGAGACTAATCGTGACCGGGGCACACAGCGAGCCGCTTGTCCGTGAGGAAATCGGGTGACTAACAGTTTGTTGAAATTCGACAAAAATGCGTCGGGGACCAACGATATGCCAACCGCATGTTGCATTGATTCAATAAGTTGCGTGCCAATGCTCCCCAGAAAACGGCCTGTGATACGGCCTTATAGGCGAATTTCAACAAACTGTTAGGAGTGCATCACCACCCCGAGCGGACTCGCCATCTGCGGTTGCGTGTGTCCGGCAATGTTTTGCTGAACGCCCGGATAGACAAATACGATGAGCGAAGCCATCAAGCCGCACACGGCCAGCATGACGATCCGGCCCGTCAGTGTTTCCGTGGTCAGTCTGGTCACCGCGATTCCCGCGGCGGGCAGGACGCCCCAGCATGCCGAAGGCGACGACGCCCGCCCCTACCGCTTCCCTTGAAAGGTCTACTTCTTGTCCCTGTGAAGCATTCGCGCTCGGCACCCCGTATGTTCAGGATGCGAGTGCAGCACCGCCCGCACGAAACACGGCTGTCAGCAGACAGCGCGGCCCCTTCGCCTCGTCCGGCTACGCCCATTGTGGCAGCAATTCATGCCCCTCGCCCGCAAGACCGGGCAAAAGAGTGACGTCTGGTATCGCGGCTGGCGGCGGCAATCGCAACGACCGCGGGCCGTGTAAGCTTGCGGCACATCGGAAAACAGGCCTGTGCGGCTAAAGGGGGAGACCATGAAAGTCAGGGGCATCGAGACCCTGTCCTGCGACGCGGGCTGGCGCAACTACCACTTCGTCAAGCTCACCACCGATACCGGCATCGTCGGCTGGAGCGAATACGACGAAGGGTTCGGCGCGCCCGGCGTGGGAGCCGTCATCGAACGGCTGTCAACGCGAGTCGTCGGCCGGGAAGTCGGCGCGCACGAGCGTATTTATGCGGAACTCCATAGCGCCACCCGCCCCGCTTCCGGCGGCATCGTTGCGCTCGCCATGGGCGCGATCGAGAACGCGCTGCTCGATGCCAAGGCCCGCGGGCTGGGGGTGCCGGTTTACGAGTTGCTGGGCGGAAAGATCCGTGACCGCATCCGCGTGTATTGGTCGCATTGCGCCACGTGGCGCATCAATCACCCGACCCACTACAAACCGGCAATCACGGATCTCGACGGTGTCAGGGCGATAGGCCGCGAAGTCCGCGAAAAAGGATTCACCGCGCTGAAGACCAACATCTTTGCGTACGACAAGGACAAAAAAGGCGTACGCGGCTGGCGCCCGGGATTCGGCGTGCCCTTCGAACCCGGCCTCAACGTCGAACGCGGCGTACTGCGCAACCTGGTCATGCACCTGGAAGCATTGCGCGAAGGCGCCGGTCCGGATGTGGACATCCTGCTCGACTTGAATTTCAACGCCAAAACCGAAGGCTATCTGAAGATCCTGCGCGCCATCGCGGACCTGGACATCTTCTGGGTCGAGATCGACTCCTTTGTCCCGGAGACGCTGGGTTATATCCGACGGCAGAGCCCGCACCCGGTCAGTTCATGCGAGACATTGCTCGGCCTGCGCGAATTCATGCCCTACTTCCGCGAACAGGCGATGGATGTCGCCATTGTCGACACGCCCTGGAACGGCGTATGGCAGTCGATGAAAATCGCCGCGGCTGCCGAGGCGCATGAAGTCAACGTCGCCCCGCACAATTTCTACGGGCATCTGTGCACGATGATGAACGCGCATTTCTCGGCGGCCGTGCCGAACCTGCGCATCATGGAAACCGACATCGACCGTATCGCCTGGGACCATGAACTGTTCGATCATGTCCCGGAATTCGTCGACGGGCACCTGGTCATGCCGGACCGGCCGGGCTGGGGAATCGTGCCGAATGAAGAAGCCATCCGCGCCCATCCGCCGAAGGGATTGCAGGGATTGCTGAGCTATGGAGGGAAAAAGCAGGAGTGAGTTCGGAAGGGGCGTGACGACGCGACAGCGCGAGAAAAAGCAGTGCGAGGTTTAGTTCTACCCCGTCACAACCGTCACGCCGTCACGTCGGTCACGGCATATCGATTTTCAGTGCTTTTTCTCGGCCTTCTTGAGGCGCTTGGCTTCCTTTTTTTCCTTTGGCGTCTTGGTCGGCGCTTTCTTGGTGCTCTTCTTTGCGTCCTGGCTCTTGCTCATGGCATTTCTCCCTCGTAGGTAGTGATTGTTCCGGTGCGACCGGACTAATGTTAATCCAAGGACCCCTCGGGTGTGAAGGTGCCTACCCTCCCTGATATGCCCGACCGGCGGCTGCCTGATGGGACCCGGCCCCGGGAATCCCGGAACTTCGGACGCGGCAAGCTGGACCAACTATTTCGGAGCGCGTATGTTTACCCTTGCGCTACCGCATCCCGAATGCCGGATTCCCCCAGACGCCCGAGGCCACATGAACCGAAACACCGCATCCACGCAGCTCGGCGTCCCCGTCGACAAGACCGACCATATCATTGGTCCCGACACGGCGAAAGTCGTACTGCTCCAATACGGCGACTTCGAATGCCCGACGTGCGGCCAGGCCTATCCCGCGGTGAAAATGCTGCTGAAGAAATTCGAGCATCGCCTGCGCTTCGTCTTCCGCCATTTTCCCCTGCCCGCGCATCCCTATGCCGAACTGGCGGCCGAGGCCGCGGAAGCGGCCGGCGCTCAGCACAAGTTCTGGCCGATGCACGACCTGCTGTACCAGAACCAGCACCATCTGAAGCTCAAGGATCTGCATCACTACGCCGAGAAACTCGAATTGGATCTGGTGCGTTTCGACTTCGAGTTGTCAGGCCAGGTTTACCGGCAGCGGGTCAACGAGCATGTGGATGCTGGCAAGCGCAGTGGCATACGCAGCATGCCCGCCTTTTTCGTCAACGGTACGATCGTGGATGTCTCGCTCGGGCTCGATCACCTGCACGATGCGATTCACGCGAAGCTGAAGGACTAAAAACCTAATTCGTCACCCGCATGTAAAGCATCGGCAGCTTTTCCGGCAGGCGCCGGATGTGGTCGAGGACCATATAGTTGCGCATGCCGAAGATGCGGGAGACATAGCGGTCGGCCTTCGGGTCCAGGCTCATGCAGTAAGTGAAGATGCCGTGGCGGCTGTTTTCCTCCACGGCTTTTTTTGCCTCGAATACCAGGTACTGCGCGTCATGCACGTCGATGTCCGACGGTTCGCCGTCGGTGACGAGCAGGATGAGTTTCTTGTGCGCGCGGCGATCCTGCAGGAAAGATCCGGCGTGGCGCAGGGCCGTGCCCATGCGCGTCGAGAGCTGGCCGGTCATGCCGGCGAGGCGCGCCTTCGAAAGGTCGCCATAGGGCCGGTCGAAATCCTTGAAGCGGTAATAGCCGACATCGTGGCGGCCGTTCGAAGAGAAACCATGGATGGCGAAGCTGTCGCCGATGCGTGCCATCGCGTCGGCCAGCAAAACCGTTGCCTCGCGCGCCAGGTTCAGTACGGTCGTCGATTCTCCGGCAATCAGGTCATTGGTCGACTGCGACAGATCCAGCAGGACAAGAACCGACAGGTCGCTCTGCTGCCGGCCGAGG
>JAYVMZ010000139.1:0-21566 GCA_043758735.1 Betaproteobacteria bacterium | reverse complement strand
ATATGCCAATCGCATATTGCATTGATTCAATAAGTTGCGTGCCAATGCTCCCCAGAAAACGGCCTGTGATACGGCCTTATAGGCGAATTTCAACAAACTGCTAATTACTAATTACTAATTACTAATTACTAATTACTAATTATTAATTACTAATTACTAATTACTAATTATTAATTACTAATCACCAATCACCAATCACCAATCACCAATCACCGCCCTCAACATGGAATATTTTCTCGTCACCCTGTTGAACAGCCTGTCCTACGGACTGCTGCTGTTCATGCTGACGTCCGGGCTGACGCTGATTTTCAGCATGATGGGCGTGCTGAATTTTGCGCACGCGAGCTTCTACATGCTCGGTGCGTATTTCGCCTACCAGACCGGGCTGCATATTGGTTTCTGGCCGGCGTTGTTCGTTGCGCCGGTAATCGTCGGCATTCTCGGCGCGGCGACGGAACGCTTCGGCCTGCGTACCGTGCACAAGTTCGGGCACGTCGCCGAATTGCTGTTTACCTTCGGCCTGGCCTACGTGATCGAAGAAGTGGTGCATCTGATCTGGGGCCGTGCCCCGGTGGACTACCGTGTTCCCGCCGAACTGGATTTCACGCTGTTCACGCTCTATACCACCCAGTACCCGGCCTATCGCGGTTTCATGATGCTGGTTTCGGTCGGCATGCTGCTGGCCTTGTATCTTGTGCTGACCCGCACGCGCATCGGCCTGGTGATCCAGGCTTCGCTTTCCCATCCTGAAATGGTGGAATCCCTCGGGCATAACGTTCCGAGGGTGTTCATGCTGGTGTTCGCGGGCGGCACGGCGCTGGCCGGGCTTGCGGGCGTCATCGGCGGCAACGCGTTCATTACCGAACCCGGCATGGCGACGGCTGTCGGCAGCATCGTATTCGTGGTCGTAGTATTCGGCGGCATGGGTTCGCTCGGCGGCGCTTTCCTCGCTTCGCTGATCATCGGCGCACTGCAGACGTTCTCGGTCGCGCTCGATTATTCGATGCTCGATGTCCTGGCGAAGATCGGCATCCACATCGAGCCGACTTCTCTATGGCACGGCTTCTGGTCGATCACCGTCTCGCAGACCGCGCCGGTGCTGCCTTACCTGCTGATGGTGCTGATGCTGATCGTGCGCCCCCGCGGCCTCATGGGAACACGGGAGGGATGATGGGCCAGCCGATGCAGACGCTACACATGAACAGCGGGAGGCCGGTATGACGCGGGTATTGACCACCGGCCGGATCGTGTTCTGGGCCGGCGTCGCGGTCGCCTTTGCCGTGATGCCGCTCATTTTCTCGCAGAGCTTCGCGCTGTCGATGCTGTCGCAGATGGGCATCGCCATCATCTTTGCGCTGTCCTACAACATGCTGCTCGGGCAGACCGGATTGTTGTCCTTCGGCCATGCGGTCTATTTCGGGCTCGGCGCGTTTTTTTGCGCGCATGCCCTGAACTTCATCGGCGCAGGGAAATTCTGGTTCCCCGTAACATTGGTTCCGCTGATCGGCGGCATCGCCGGACTCGTGTTCGGCTTGCTGCTAGGTTTCGTGACGACGCGGCGGGCCGGCACGCCGTTCGCGATGATTTCGCTCGGTATCGCCGAAATGGTCGCCGCGAGCGCTTTGATGTTCACCACTTTCTTTGGCGGCGAAGGCGGCATTGCCACCAATCGTGCGGTAGGCAAGGCATTTCTCGGCCTGACCTATGGCCCGCAGATCCAGGTCTACTACCTGATCGCGGGCTGGTGCCTGGTGACGATGATCCTGATGTTCGCGATCACGCGCACGCCGCTCGGACGCATGGCCAATGCCGTGCGCGACAATCCGGAGCGCGCCAAATTCGTCGGCTATAACCCCACGCGCGTGCGTTGGTTCATGATGGCGCTGGCCAGCTTCTTCGCCGGCATTGGCGGCGGCCTGGCGGCGATTAACTACGAAATCGTTACCGCAGAGACCCTCGGCCTCGTCGCGTCCGGCAACGTCGTGCTGATGGCATTCATAGGCGGCATCGGCCACTTCTGGGGGCCGATCATCGGCGCCGTCCTCGTCACGCTGTTGCAATCCGCGTTGTCCAATTACACGCAAGCCTGGCTGTTGTACTTCGGGCTGTTCTTCCTCGTGATCATCATGTTTTCGCCGGGCGGCATCGCTAATCTGATCGCGCTGCATAAGCCGGTCTGGACTGCAGGTCTGGTCAAACGGCTCGTGCCCTCGTACGCCATTGCGGCGGTCGCAGGTTCGTTCATGCTGGCCGGGTTTTTTGCGCTGATTGAAATGATCTATCACTTCGAGGCCAAGGAAGCGTCCAGCAAGGCCTTCTCGTTTTTCGGAATGAAGCTCGACCCCATGCAGGTCCAGTACTGGGTCGGGGTCGCGATTGTATTCGCCGTTGGCATCGCGCTGGTCTATGCCGTCAGGAAAGTGGTCGTGCGTGCGTGGGAAAACCTCACTGTCGAGTTGCAACAGAAAGGAGCGGTCTGAACCATGGCGGCTCCCGCCCTGCAACTGCATGATGTCCGCAAGAGCTTCGGCCGCACGTCGATCATCAATGGCGTCAACCTGAGCATCAATGCGGGCGAGCGCCACGCCATCATCGGCCCGAACGGCGCCGGCAAGTCGACGCTGTTCAACCTGATCAGCGGCCGTTTCGGCGTGACGTCCGGACAGATCGACCTGCACGGCGAAAGCATCAACGGCCTGGAACCCGAGATCATCAATCGCAAAGGCCTTGCACGCAGTTTCCAGATCACCAACATCTTTCCGCGCATGTCCGTGTACGAAAACGTGCGTTGCGCCGTGCTGTGGTCGAAGGGATACAAGTATTCGTTCTGGCATCGCGTCGATGCCCTGGAATCCGTGCGCGAGCGCACAAGCGAAATCGTCGAGCGCATCGGCATGGTGAAACGGCGCGACCGCATGGCCGGCGTGCTGACCTACGCCGAGCAACGCGCGCTGGAAATTGGCGTGACGATAGCCGGCGGCGCGAACGTGATCCTGCTGGATGAGCCGACCGCCGGAATGAGCCGCAGCGAAACCGATGAAGCCGTCGATTTGATCCGCAAGGTGACCGAAGGGCGTACCCTGATCATGGTCGAACACGACATGAGCGTGGTGTTCAACCTCGCGGACCGGATTTCCGTGCTGGTCTACGGCGAAGTGATAGCCAGTGGAACACCGCAGGAAATTCGCGGCAATAAGGCGGTCCAGGAAGCCTATCTCGGCACCGAACAACACTGATGTCACCACAGAGGCACAGAGAAGCAGCCAATGAGAACGGACTGCCAAATCGTAGTGGAAATAGCGACATCGACAGTCCTCTCTCGCCAAGTCGCACTGGAATTGTTTTGGCCTGCGGTTCCTCCGTGCCTCTGTGTCTCTGTGGTGAAAGCTGACCTATGCTAGAAGTCAAAGACCTCCACGCCTACTACGGCAAGAGCCACATTTTGCATGGCGTGCATTTGCGCGTCGGGCAAGGGGAAATCGTCAGCCTGCTGGGGCGCAACGGGGTCGGCCGTTCCACGACCATCAAGTCCATCATGGGCCAAGTCAATTCCACCGGGTCGGTGAAGTTCAAGGGCGAAGAACTCAACGGCCACAAGACCTACATGGTGGCGCGCAAAGGCCTTGGTTACGTACCCGAGAACCGCGAGATTTTTCCTTCGCTGACCGTGAAACAGAATCTGCTGCTGGGCATGAAAAGTTCGCGCCAGCAGGGGCGCTGGAGCATCGACGACATGTACGCCATCTTCCCGCGGCTCAAGGAGCGGGCGGATGCGCCGGCCGGCGTGATGTCCGGCGGGGAGCAGCAGATGCTGACCTTGTGCCGCACGCTCATGGGCGATCCCGATTTGGTGATGATCGACGAGCCCACGGAAGGCCTGGCGCCGAAGATCGTCGAGCAGGTAGCCAACCTATTTGAAGAAATCAAGAATCGCGGCGTGTCCATCCTGCTGGTCGAGCAGAAACTGACCATCGCTCTGAAGATTTCGCAACGCCTCTATGTCATGGGCCACGGCCAGATCGTATTCGAAGGCACGCCCGATGGCCTGCGCGCCAACGAAGCCGTCCGGAAGGAATGGCTGGAAGTTTAGACCCCTATCCAACCACAGAGGCACAGAGGACGCAGAGGAAAAGCAAAAGGAAGGGAAAAAATGATTGGGGTGAGGCCACGGTTACCCGAAGTGGTTCATTGCTTGCCGGAACCGCGGCACACCTCCCGAATCACCGATTCCCGTTCTTCGTTTTTCCTCTGCGTCCTCTGTGCCTCCGTGGTTCAGCTTTAATTCGGAGCATCCATGTCTCTAGTCGATTTTCAAAAGCAAGGCAGTATCGGCGTCATCACGCTGAACAATCCTCCCGTCAACGCACTGTCGGTCAACAAGGGCCTATTGCAGGACGTGCTCGACGCTTTCAAGGAAGGCGACCACGACCATCACGTGCGCGCGTTCGTAATCATCGGCGGTGGCCGCAATTTCAGCGGCGGCGCGGACATCAGCGAATTCGGCAAGCCTTACGATCCGGGCAAGGCGACGCTCGCCGACCTGCTGGCCTATATGGATACCGTCACCAAGCCCATCGTCGCCGCCATTTCCGGCCCGACCATGGGGGGCGGACTCGAACTCGCGCTGACGGCGCATTACCGCCTGGCGCTGACCGGGGCGCAGATCGGCTTGCCTGAGGTGAAGCTGGGCATCCTGCCGGGCGCTGGCGGCACGCAGCGTTCGCCGCGGTTGATGGGCGTCGAGAAGGCGCTGGACCTGATGGTGTCGGGCGACCCGATTTCCAGCGAGAAAGCGAAAGAAGTCGGCCTCGTGGACGAAGTGGTCGGCGGCGATTTGCGCGCGGCCGCGATGACTTATACGAACAAGCTGCTCAAGGAGAATCTGAGCGTGCGGCGCGCGAGCCAATTGACTGCGTCGATCGAACAGCCTGATGCATTCTTTGCCGAGGCACGCGTTCGAATCGGCAAGGCCTGGCGCGGCTATCCTGCCCCGCTGGCGATCGTGACTTGCGTGGAGGCGGCGGTGCTGCAACCGTTTGTGAAGGGCCTCGCGATTGAACGCCAGCAATTCGAAAAGCTGGTGAAGTCCGACGAATCGCGGGCCTTGCGCCACTTATTCTTCGCGGAACGCCAGGTCAGCAAGATCCCGGATGTGCCGGACGATACGCCGGTGCGCGAGATCAAGTCTGCCGCCTTGATCGGCGCGGGCACGATGGGCGGCGGTATTGCCATGAACTTCGCCAATGCCGGCATCCCGATCAAGATGCTGGAACTGAACCAGGAAGCGCTCGACAAGGGTTTGCGCGTCGTGCGCAAGAACTATGCGGCGACGGTCGCCAAGGGCCGCCTGAGCCAGGAAGCCATGGACAAGCGCATGGGCCTGTTCACCGGCGTCACCAGTTACGACGACATCAAGAACGCCGACATCGTCATCGAGGCGGTGTTCGAGGACATGGCGGTCAAGAAGCAGGTCTTCGAGAAACTCGACAAGGTTTGCAAGGCGGGCGCGATCCTGGCAACGAACACATCGACCCTGGACGTGAACGAGATCGCCGCAATGACTTCGCGCCCGCAGGACGTACTGGGGCTGCATTTCTTCAGTCCGGCGAATGTCATGAAGCTGCTGGAAGTGGTGCGCGCCAATAAAACCGGGAAGGATGTGCTGGCCACGGCCATGAAGTTGTCGAAGGCGATCAAGAAGGTCGGCGTCGTTGCGGGCGTGTGCGACGGCTTTATCGGCAACCGCATGCTGCACGGCTATTTCCGCGAAGCGGGATTCCTGCTCGAAGAAGGCGCACTGCCGCAGCAGGTCGACAAGGTGATCGAGGATTTCGGTTTCGCCATGGGTCCGTTCCGCGTGGGCGACCTCGCGGGACTCGACGTAGGCTGGTACATCCGCAAGCGCCAGGCTGCCACGCGGCCTGCGCACCTGCGTTACTCGAAAGTGGCGGACCAGGTCTGCGAACTCGGACGCTTCGGCCAGAAGACGGGGGCGGGGTGGTATCGCTACGAAGCCGGCAACCGCAACCCGATCCCCGATCCGATCGTGGAAGACCTGATCGTAAAAGCCTCGAAAGAAGCCGGCATCCAGCGCCGCCAGATCTCGGACCAGGAAATCCTCGAGCGCTGCATCTATGCGCTGGTCAACGAAGGCGCGGAGATCCTCGAAGAGGGCATCGCATTGCGCGCGAGCGACATCGACATCGTTTACATCTACGGTTATGGCTTCCCGCGTTTTCGTGGTGGACCGATGTTCTATGCCGACACCGTCGGCCTGGACAAGGTGCTGGAATCCGTCAAACGCTTCCATGCTGCACACGGCGAATTCTGGAAACCCGCCGCGTTGCTAGAAAAACTCGCTGCCGAAGGCAAGAAGTTCAACGGTTAGAACCTACACCAAACACGTTCACCGCAAAGACGCAGAGCACGCAAAGGAAGGGCGAAAGGATCGCGTAGTAAGAATCGCGAACCTGGCGGGGGACGATTCCGGCAGTCGCAACCTACGCAAACAGGTTTTTCAATCGATATCATCGTTCCGATTTTCTTTTGCGCCCATTGCGTCTTTGCGGTGAAAAATACATTTAGGAGGCACAATCATGACTGACGCAGTGATCGTTTCTACGGCGCGTACGCCGCTGTGCAAGAGTTGGAAGGGTTCGCTCAACATGACCCATGGCGCGACCATGGGTGGGCATGTCGTGAAGGCTGCGCTGGAACGGGCGAAGCTCGATCCGGCGGAAGTCGAGGACGTCATCATGGGTTGTGCCAATCCGGAGGGCGCGACCGGGCAGAACATCGCGCGCCAGATCGCCTTGCGCGCCGGCATGCCGGTAACAGTGTCGGGCATGACGGTCAACCGCTTCTGCTCATCCGGATTGCAGACCGTGGCACTCGCGGCCCAGAGAATTCTCGCGGGCGAGGCGGACATTTTTGTCGCGGGTGGCGTGGAATCTATTTCCTGCGTGCAGAACGAAGCCAACAAGTACATGTTGAAAGATGCCTGGCTGGAACAGAACCAGTCGGCAATCTACTGGCAGATGCTGGCGACCGCGGAGATGGTGTCGAAGCGCTACAAGATCGACCGCGAAGCGCAGGACCGCTACGGCGCGCTGAGCCAGCAACGCGCCGCTGCCGCGCGCGCGGCCGGCAAGACGAAAGATGAAATCGTGCCGATCACCACGACGATGAAAATCGTCGATAAAAACACCGGCCAGGAATCCACCAAACAGGTGACGGCCAGCGAGGACGAAGGCATTCGCGCCGATACCACGTATGAAGGCGTGTCACAGATCAAGCCGGCGATCGAAGGCGGGGTCATCGCGGCCGGCAATGCCAGCCAGTTTTCCGATGGCGCCTCGGCGCAGGTGCTGATGAGCGACAAGGTCGCCGCCGGCAAGGGCCTCAAGCCGATGGGAATTTTCCGCGGCTTCGCCGTCGCGGGATGCGAGCCGGACGAAATGGGCATCGGACCGGTGTACGCGATCCCGAAGCTGCTGAAGAAGGCCGGCAAGAAAATCGAAGACATCGGGCTGTGGGAACTCAACGAGGCATTTGCGGTGCAGGTAATTTACTGCCGCGATAAGCTCGGAATTCCGGACGACCGACTGAACGTCAACGGCGGCTCGATCGCCGTGGGGCATCCCTACGGCGTGACCGGCAGCCGCCTGGTCGGCCACGCTTTGATCGAAGGCAAGCGCCGCGGCGTCAAGTTCGTCGTCGTCACCATGTGCATCGGCGGAGGAATGGGCGCCGCGGGTCTCTTTGAGGTGGTCTAAAGAGTAAATCTGGGTTAACACGAAGGGGCACGAAGGAAACACGAAGTATCACGAAGCAAAACCGGGAATAGCAGAAGCTAATGTTGGGATACTGTCAACGTCCTGACTCAGGAAATGGCACACATTCGATCAAAGTTGCCATGCTTACTTTCGCATCTCCTTCGTGTCCCTTCGTGTTTCCTTCGTGACCCGTCGTGTCAAAGCGTTTGCTTGAGAAATAAAAGCGTCTGCTTGAGGGTTTAAATGCGGTCAAAGCTGCTGAATCGCCGGGATCTTGATTTCATCCTGTATGAATTGCTGGATGTCGAGTCGCTGACAAAGCGGCCGCGCTTCGCGGAGCATTCGCGCGAGGCGTTCGACGCGGCGCTCGATACCGCTACGAAAATAGCGGAAGAGAAATTCGCGCCGCACAACCGCAAGGCCGACCTGAACGAGCCGCGTTTCGACGGCGTGCGGGTCGAAATCATTCCCGAAGTGGGCGAGGCGCTGGACGCTTTCCGCGAGGCGGGCTTCATGGCGGCGGCGCTGGATTTCGAGCTCGGTGGCGTGCAGCTGCCGTGGACTGTTGCGCAGGCCTGCTTCGCCTGGTTCAACGCCGCCAACATATCTACCGCCGGCTATCCTTTCCTCACCATTGCCAACGCCAACCTGATCCGCACTTTCGGCTCGGACGCGCAGAAGGAAAAATATCTTCCTGCGTTGCTGGCCGGCCGCTTCTTCGGCACGATGTGCCTGTCCGAACCGCAGGCCGGTTCTTCCTTGTCCGACATCCGCACGACTGCGCATCCTCACGCGGATGGCAGTTACCGGCTGATCGGCAACAAGATGTGGATTTCCGCGGGCGAGCACGAGTTGTCGGAGAACATCGTTCACCTGGTGCTGGCGCGCATCCAGGGCGCGCCCGCCGGCGTCAAAGGCATTTCCCTGTTCCTCGTGCCGAAGTATCGCGTCAACGACAACGGCTCACTCGGTGCGCGTAACGATGTGGCCCTGGCCGGGCTGAACCACAAGATGGGTTTTCGTGGAACCACGAACTGCGTGCTCAATTTCGGTGAGCAGGGTGGCGCCTATGCGGAACTGGTCGGCGAGCCGAACAAAGGCCTCGCCTGTATGTTCCATATGATGAACGAGGCACGCATCGGCGTCGGGATGGGCGCGACCGTGCTCGGCTATACCGGTTATCTGCATGCACTCGCGTATGCGCGCGAGCGGCCGCAAGGCCGGCTGCCCGGCGGCAAGAATGCGCAGTTGCCGCAGGTAAAAATCATCGAGCACGCCGACGTGAGGCGCATGCTGCTCACACAGAAGGCCTACGTCGAAGGCGCGCTGGCCCTGTGCCTGTATTGCTCTTCGCTGGTGGACGAGCGCCAAACCACCGAAGACGAGAAAGTCCGGCGCGAGGCGGGCTTGCTGCTGGACATCCTGACGCCGATTGCGAAGGCCTGGCCGTCGCAATACTGCCTCGAGGCCAACAGTCTGGCGATCCAGGTGCATGGCGGCTACGGCTACACGCGCGAATATCCGGTCGAACAGTTCTACCGGGACAACCGGCTCAATCCGATTCACGAAGGCACCAACGGCATTCAGGCGATCGATCTGCTGGGCCGCAAGGCGGGCATGAACGACGGCGCGGCGATCCGGTTGCTGGCAAGGGAGATCGGCCGCGCAGTCCGCGAAGCGGCAGCCTGCGAATCCGAGGAACTGCGACGCTGCGCCACCACGCTGAACGACGCGCTGGACCGGATCATGACCGTGACTCGCAACCTGCTGTGCGTGACCGGCCGCGGCGAAATCGATCTCGGCCTCGCCAATGCTTCGGTGTACCTTGACCTGGTCGGCCACACCGTCATCGGCTGGATGTGGCTGAAGCAGGCGCTGGTTGCGGTACGCAAGCTGGCCTCGGCCCATGAGGCCGACCAAGATTTCTACCAGGGCAAGCTGCAGGCCTGCGCATTTTTCTTCCGCTGGGAACTGTCGAAAACGACACAATGGGCGGACCTGCTGGACAGTCTCGACCCGACTTGCCTCGAAATGCAGGATTCATGGTTTTGATTAGTGCGAACCGCATGGACACAAAGGGGCACGAAGGAAACACGGAGGAAAACCGGGAATGGCAAAGTTAACGCTGGGAAACTTTCGAGCCGCGATCCATCGAATCGATCGTTATTTCGCGACCATGCTAATCTTGTTTGCGCATTCCCTCGTGTCCCTTCGTGATTCCTTCGTGACCCTTCGTGTTAAAAGAGTTTAGTTTTCTTGAGGACCTGAAATGAAAGTAACCAAGCTGTTCGATCTAGGTGGCAAAACGGCGCTGATTACGGGTGGTTCGCGCGGACTTGGCCTTCAGTTCGCCGAAGCCCTTGGCGAAATGGGTGCGAAAGTCGTGATTACCGCGCGCAAGGCGGGTGAGCTCGAAGAAGCGAAGGCGCACCTGAAGGGCATGGGCATCGACGCGCTGACGGTAGTCAACGATCTGCAGAACACCGATTCGGTTAAGCCGATGGTAGAGCAGGTGCTGAAAGCACAGGGGCAGGTCGACATCCTGGTGAACAATGCCGGGGCAGTATGGGGCTCACCGGCGGAAGACCATCCGCTCGATGCCTGGTACAAGGTCATCAATTTGAACCTGACGGCCGTGTTCCTGATGAGCCAGGTGGTCGGCAAGCTCAGCATGATTCCGCGCAAGTATGGCCGCATCATCAATCTCGCTTCCATTGCCGGCCTGGTGGGCACCGATCCGCGCATGATGCCGACCATCGCCTACAACGCAAGCAAGGGCGGCATCGTCAACTTCACGCGTTCGCTGGCAGTGGAGTGGGCGCAGCACGGCATTACCGTAAATGCCATTGCACCCGGCGTATTCCCGTCGAAAATGTCGCAAGGCATGATCGACAAATCCGAGCAGATCATCATGGAGATGACGCCGATGAAACGCCTGGGCACCGACTTCGATCTGAAGGGGCTTGCGGTACTTCTGGCTTCCGATGCGTCAGCCTACATCACCGGCCAGACCGTCGCGGTCGATGGCGGCTTTGTGTCTATGTAGCTGGTGGTTGCGTAAGAACATGCCTGTGCAAAAAGCGGGATTCAATATCCATGTGCCGTTCGTCGAGCATCTTGGCGTGCGCATCACGGAGCGGGGCGATGGAGCCGTCAGGCTGCGGCTCGATCCGCGGCCGGAACTTGCCAATAGCTGGGGCTCGGTGCACGGTGGCGTGCTGATGACCCTGCTGGACGTGGCGCTCGCCAGTGCGGGACGCTCACTCGATGACACATGCAACGGCGCGCTGACCGTGGAGATGAAGGTCAATTTCATCGCCGCGGCGAACGGTCCCGTCATCGGCGAAGGGCGGGCGCAGCGGGCCGGGCGTTCCCTGATATTCTCCGAAGGCGAATTGCGCAACGAAGACGGCTCCCTGCTGGCCAAGGCCACCGGTACCTTCAAGCTCCTGTACCCTACTGCATAGAGCAAATGGGAACCACAGAGGCACAGATACCCTACGTGCGTAGCACGTAGGGTATCTGTGCCTCTGTGGTGAAAATCGTCATTGTGAAGGAAGGAATTCATGGCACTCGATCCGCAGGTACAAGTCCTCCTCGACCTGGCAAGGAAAGCGGCCTTGCCGGAAGTCTGGCAACTCACGCCCGACCAGGGCCGCGAACAGTACGCCACGCGCGTGAACAAGCTCAAGTTCAACGAAGCGATTTTCCGCACCAAAGACAGACGCATCCCCGGACCGGGGTCCGACATTCCAATCCGCATCTATACGCCGCGGGAACTCAAACCGGGCGAAAAGCTGCCGGTCCTGCTGTGGTTCCACGGCGGCGGATTCGTAATCGGCTCAATCGATACCCACGATTCCGCGTGCCGCATGCTCGCAAACAAGGCTGACTGCCTTGTCGTTTCCGTCGATTACCGCCTGGCACCCGAGCACAAGTTCCCGGCGGGCGTGGAAGATTGCCAGGCTGCGATGAAATGGACGGCCCTGCATGCGGTCGAGTTCGGCGGTGACGCAAGCTGCATGGCGGTGGGCGGCGACAGCGCGGGCGGAAATCTCGCGGCGGTGATGGCCATCCTGGCTCGCGACGCCGCGCACCCGAAGTTGGTTTTCCAGTTGCTCATTTATCCCTGCGTCGCGCCCGAACCGGAAACCGGCTCACACCACAAATTCAAGGAAGGCTACATCCTTTCGCGCAATTCGATCACCTGGTTTTACAAGCAATACCTGCGCAGCGGCAAGGATGTGAACGACTTCCGCTTCGCGCCGCTGATGCACGACGACTTGTCCGCGTTACCGCCGACGCTGATCATTGTCGCTGGCTACGATCCGCTGCGTGACGAAGGTATCGAATATGCAAAGAAGCTGATCGAGGCGGGCAACCGCGTGCGGCTGTCGAACTACGAAGGCATGGTGCACGGTTTCTATCTGATGGGCGGCGCGCTGGATGCGGCGAAACGCGCGGTGGCCGAATCGGCGGACGCGTTGCGCGAAGCGTTCAATGACGCGCGCGGCATCGATCGCAAGCTGACTAAAACGGCATAACGACGGGAGCGGGACATGAACAACCTGAGGGGAAAAGTAGCGTGGATCACCGGCGCCGGAACCGGCATCGGTCTGGCCGGTGCACAGGCGCTGGCGGATGCCGGTGCCATTGTCGTGATGTCGGGCCGCCGCAAGGAAGTGCTCGCGCCTGAGGCTGAGAAAATCCGCATCAAGGGCGGTACGCCCGAAGTCGAGGCGCTGGATGTATCCGATGCCAAGGCCGTGAAGAAAGTGGCCGACGCCATTCTCGCGCGCCACGGTCGCATCGATATCCTGCTCAACAGCGCGGGCCTGAACACGCCCAACCGCTACTGGAAAAACCAGACGGTCGAGGGGTGGCGCGATGTGATCGGCATCAACCTCGACGGTTCGTTCTATACGATTCACGCGGTGCTCCCGGCGATGCGCGCGAAGAAGGATGGCCTGATCATCAATGTCTCTTCCTGGGCCGGCGTCTTCCACCCCAAGCTGACCGGCGCAGCTTACAACGGCAGCAAGCACGCGGTGACGGCCATGACCGAAACCATCAACATGGAAGAATGCGCAAACGGCATTCGCGCCTGCGCGATCTGCCCGGCCGAAGTGGCTACGCCGATCATGGACCGGCGCCCCGTGCCGCCAAGTGCAGCGGATCGCGCAAAGATGCTGCAACCGGAAGACCTGGGCAACACCATTCGCTTTATCGCCGAGATGCCGGCCCATGCCTGCATCAACCAGCTGATCATCAGCCCGACCTGGAACCGGATGTACATCGAAAACCTGTAAGCCGGGTTTGCGGCGAAGCATGAACGCAACCCTGTTCAGGAACGTCAGCAATCCTGGATTGCACGGGGGCGGAACCTTTCATCGTTTCGGTCCTGGTCGAAGGCAACCGGATCGCCGCAGTCGTTCCCGGCGGCGCGACGCTTGCCGCCGGCGACGCAATGGTTGTGGACGGGCGGGGCGCGACACTCATGCCCGGCCTCATTGAGGCGCATTCCCACCTTTCGTTTACCGACGTGGCGCAATCGGTCGAGCTGGGTTTTATTTCCCCCGAAGAACACATGCTGAAGAAGGCCTTGCACGGCCGCGGCGTGCGCGTGCTGATCGGCGGAGATTACGGATTCGCGTGGAATCCGATTGGAACCAACGCGCGCGATATCGGCCATTTCGTAGATAGGCTGGAATTTTCGCCGATGGACGCGATCATGGCCGCCACGCGACTGGGCGGTCAGATCATGGGCATGGGCGACCGGCTCGGCCAGGTCCGCCCCGGTTACCTTGCGGATCTGCTCTTGGTCGACGGCGATCCCCTCGAAAATGTCGCGATCCTGCTGCGGCGCGATCGGCTCAAGGCGATCATGAAAGACGGCGCCTTCTGGAAATCGCCGGCAAGCGGTTTCGTGGGGGCATAGGGGTAAAACGCTACACGGAGTTTCCGCGTTGTCTACGTTGTTGCGTTGTGCAGTTGCCGCCTTCGCGTCCCTCATTATGCTGTCGTCCGCACAGGCACAGTTGCAGCAGAATGCCGTCCGCGATCCGCAGGAACTCATCAACTGGTATTACGCGGCGACTTTCGGCACCGGAATTTATACTGCCGGTGATCGCACTGTCAGCGTCCTGCAACTGCCTTGCTCGCGCGCATTGAGGACCGTTGCCGACGACGGCTCGGGACTCAAGTTCAAAGTCTCGACCACGCTCGGCTTTTACGACTACAGTGTGGGCACCGTTTTCAACGGCAACATTCCCCACCGGATCAGCACGCTCAGCGTGCTGCCCGGTCTCGAATGGGAATTCGCGCTAAGCCCGCGCTGGACGGTGCGGCCTTATGTCGACGGGGGCGTCGGCCAGGAACTGGCTGGCCGAGAATCAGCCTGGATCTACGACTTCGGCGTCAAGAGCCGCTACTTGATCGGACAGGATAACGGGGTCGAATTCGCGCTGCTCAATTCACTGACCTCCGCCGGCTATCGTCCGCGCGGTGGGCCGGTCAAACCGTTCGGTTATCTGGCAACGGGACTGGACATTACAATTCCGACCGAACGCACTTTGTTTGGGCGGGAGGTGTACATCGGTTTCACCCCGGTCTATTACCACTACTTCAGTCATCTGCGCTTTGCCGAGATCGACAACGCGCAGAATCGGATAGGCGAAGGCGTCGAGCTTGCCGTCAGCATCCTTACGCGCAAGCCTTGGTCGCTTAAGTTATTCGACGTGGATCGCATCGGCCTGCGATACGCAGCAGCGGCGATGTCACCGGCGTGAGCCTGTTCACTTCGCTGCCGTTCTGAGCGTCGGCGGGATTGAACTTGGCGTAGCAGCCGCAGGACGTACAACCGCGGTGCGACTGGTTGCGGTAGATGACATAACCCCTGCGCCG
Source organism: Betaproteobacteria bacterium (assembly GCA_043758735.1). GTDB lineage: Bacteria > Pseudomonadota > Gammaproteobacteria > Burkholderiales > JACQAP01 > JACQAP01. Next base: position 6,888 of record JAYVMZ010000139.1, on the reverse strand, counting down.
TGGTGTAATTTGCCGGCGACGAGTCGTGCTCCACGGTCGAACAGGCCTTATCGGTCCGTGGCGGCGTGACGATCCAAACAAAATCACCAGTCCGGAGGCGCGTCTGTGACCCCGCTTGTGTCCATCCAGAATCTGAGCAAATCCTTCCCGGGTGTGCGCGCCCTGAACGACTGTCAGTTCGAACTGGCGGCCGGTGAAGTGCATGCCCTCATGGGAGAGAACGGGGCGGGTAAGTCGACCCTTATGAAGGTGCTCGCGGGTGTCTACCAGAAAGACGAAGGCGAAATTCGCATCGACGGGCAATTGGTGGACATTCCCAATCCGCGCGCCGCGCAGTCCCTGGGCATCGGCATCATCCATCAGGAACTCAACCTGATGAACCACCGCAGCGTGGCGCAGAACATATTCATCGGTCGCGAGCCGAGGGGGCGGTCCGGCGTGTTCATCGACACGCAGAAAATGGAGCGGGACACCCGCGCGATATTCGAACGCCTGCATCTGGACCTGGACCCGCGAACTTTGGTCGGCGATCTGACGGTCGCCAGGCAGCAGATGGTGGAAATCGCCAAGGCCCTGTCGTTCGATTCGCGCGTGCTCATCATGGACGAGCCCACTGCCGCGCTGAACAACGCCGAAATAGAAGACCTGTTTCGCATCATCCGTCAGCTCAAGAGCCACGGCGCGGGCATCGTCTACATCTCGCACAAGATGGACGAGCTGAAGCGGATATCGGATCGTGTGACGGTGATGCGTGACGGCCAGTACATTGCCACCGTGCCCACCGCGACGACCAGCATGGAGACCATCATCAGCATGATGGTGGGGCGTACCCTGTTTGAAAGCGAAGGCCCGGTGGCCCCCGCCATGGACCACGAGGTGGTGCTGGAGGTTCGCCATCTCAATCGCGGCCGCACCATCAAGGATGTGAATTTTGTGGTGCGCAAGGGCGAGATCCTGGGTTTCGCCGGGCTCATGGGGGCGGGGCGCACGGAGGTGGCGCGCGCGGTATTCGGCGCGGACAAGGTGGACTCCGGTGAGATCCGGGTCCGCGGTGAAATGGTGCCGATCCATAGTCCGGCGGACGCGGTGAAGCGCGGGATCGGCTACCTTTCGGAAGACCGCAAGCACTTCGGTCTGGCCACCGGCATGGACGTGGAGTCCAACATCGTCCTGGCCACCATGCGGCGTTTTTTGTCGCTGGGGTTCTTCCTCAAGCGCCCGGTGATCCGGGAGACGGCCGCGAGCTTCGTCAAACAACTGGGAATCAAGACCCCGTCCGTGTTGCAAAAAGTCGCGCTGCTGTCGGGGGGCAACCAGCAGAAAATCGTCATCGCCAAATGGCTGGTGCGGGATTGCGAAATCCTCTTTTTCGACGAACCCACGCGCGGTATCGACGTGGGCGCCAAGAGCGAGATCTACAAGCTGCTGCATGCGCTGGCCGAGCAGGGGCGCGCGATTGTTGTGATTTCGTCCGAGTTGCCCGAGGTGCTGCGCCTGAGCCACCGTATCCTGGTGATGTGCGAGGGCCGCGTGACCGGCGAGATGCCAGCCCTGGGCGCGACGCAGGAGCAGATCATGCAACTCGCCACCCAGCGTGAGACCATCGCGAATGCCGTCGTGCACTGACGAACCGTCACCACGTCGAGCGCAACCGAAAAACGCCCGAAAGGAAAGACACAATCCATGTCCGCCTATCAGCGCCTCAAGGCCTCCTTCTTCAGCCCCAGCACCCGGCAGAAACTGCTGGCTTTCGGGAGCCTGGTCGGATTGATGATTTTCTTCAGCATGGCGTCTCCCAGTTTCATGCAAACCGACAACATGGTGGGCATCCTGCAGGCCACCGCGGTCAATGGCGTGCTGGCCATCGCCTGTACTTACGTCATCATCACCGGCGGCATCGATCTGTCGGTCGGCACGCTCATGACATTTTGCGCGGTCATGGCCGGGGTCTTCCTGACCTACTGGGGCCTGCCATTTTATGTGGGCGTGGCGGCAGCCATTTTCTTCGGCGCGTTTTCAGGATTCGTCTCGGGCGTGCTGATCGCGAAGCTGAAAATCCCGCCATTCATCGCCACGCTGGGCATGATGCTGTTGCTCAAGGGCCTGTCGCTGGTGATCTCGGGTACCAAGCCCATTTATTTCAATGACACGCCCGAGTTCCCCAGCATTTCGCAGGATTCGCTCATCGGCTATTTCCTGCCCGACCTGCCCATTCCCAACGCGGTGCTGATTCTGTTCGTGGTGGCAGTCTTGTCCAGCCTGGTTCTGAACAAGACAGTGCTCGGCAGCTACACCTTCGCTCTGGGCAGCAACGAAGAAGCCGTGCGGCTCTCCGGCGTGAACGTGGACCGCTGGAAAATCATCATCTACTCGCTCAGTGGCGCCATATGCGGCATCGCCGGCCTGCTGATTGCCTCGCGCCTCAATTCGGCGCAACCCGCGTTGGGTCAGGGTTATGAACTCGATGCCATTGCCGCCGTCGTCATCGGCGGCACCTCGCTCAGCGGCGGCGCGGGGACGATATTGGGGACGATCATCGGCGCCTTCATCATGAGCGTGCTGACCAACGGCCTGCGCATCCTGTCGGTCGCGCAGGAATGGCAGACCGTGGTGACCGGGGTGATCATCATCCTGGCGGTTTACGCAGACATCCTGCGTAAACGCAAATAGCATTCTTGTTCATTTTTCCGGGAAGGAGATTCGCAGACCAACATTAACCCGTTTCGTGAAGTTTCAATCGTCAAAACAAGCAAACGTGAGGAGACAAGAAATGAATTCCAAAAGAAAACTGCTGAGCATGGCAATCGGCCTGGCCCTGTCCGCCGGACTCGCCGGAACGGGATCCGCGGCCGAAGAGACTTACATTCCCCTGATCTCCAAGGGCTTCCAGCACCAGTTCTGGCAAGCCGTGAAAGCCGGCGCAGAGCAGGCAGGCAAGGATTACAAAGTGAAGGTGACCTTCGAAGGTCCCGAGACCGAGGCCATGGTCGACAAACAGATCGACATGCTCTCGGCCGCCCTGGCCAAGAAGCCCAAGGCAATCGGATTTGCCGCGCTGGACAGCAAGGCGGCGATCCCGCTGCTGAAGAAAGCCCAGGCGGCCAAAATTCCGGTCGTCGCTTTCGACTCCGGTGTGGACAGCGACATTCCCGTAACCACCGCGACGACGGACAACCTTGCAGCAGCGGGCCTGGCGGCCGACAAGATGGCCGAACTGATCGGCAAGGCCGGCGAAGTGGCCGTGGTGGTGCACGACCAGACCAGCCGTACCGGCATCGACCGCCGCGACGGTTTTCTGAACCGCATGAAATCGACCTACCCGAACATCAAGGTGGTGAGCGTGCAATATGGCGGAGGCGACCAGTTGAAGTCGACTGAAATCACCAAGTCCATCCTGCAGGCCAATCCGAACATCAAGGGTATTTTTGGCGGCAACGAAGGCTCCGCTATCGGCGTACTGAACGGTGCGAAGGAAATGAAACGCAAGATCGTGATCATCGGTTACGACTCCGGCAAACAGCAGAAGGCTGCTATTGCCGACGGGTCCATGGCTGGTGCCATTACCCAGAACCCGGTGGGCATCGGCTACAAAACCGTCGAAGCGGCAGTCAAGGCGCTCAAAGGCGAGAAGTTGCCCAAGATCATCGACACCGGCTTCTTCTGGTACGACAAGACCAACATCAAGGATCCCAAGATCGCTGCGGTTCTGTACGACTGATCGGGAACGGATGGGGGGCCTTTCAAAGCCTGTCCGGTCCCCCATTCTTTCTCCTGCAACGAATATTCAGGGCTGACTACCACGAATTTTGATTAGGCCGTCAGGGCTTCTGCGTCAGAAAATCCACCGCCAGCGCTGCCAGCGACCGCGTTCCCTGCAGCAATCCCGATTCGTCGATATAGAAACGCTGGGAGTGATTCGGCGCGGCCTTCGCCCTGTCCTGGTCCTTCGGCGTGATGCCGACGAAGTAGAACATGCCCGGCACCTGCTGCTGGAAATAGGAAAAGTCCTCCGCGACCATGACGCGCTGGTTCATCCTCGAACCGCCCTCGCCGCCGATGCGCTTCAGGGTCGGCAGCATCTTCTCCGTCAGTGACGGGTCGTTGACCGTAACGGGCACGGCTTTGTCGATCCGGACTTCGGCTTTTGCGTTGTTGGCTTCCGCAATGGACTCGGCGATGTGCTTGATGCGGGCGTGCACGTCCTGGCGCATGTCTTCGTCGAACGTGCGGATGGTGCCGGTCATCTCGACCTGGTCGGGAATGATGTTCTTGCGAGTGCCGCCATGGATGGTGGCGACCGTGACGACGGCCGGCTCCCTGGAAACGTCGATCTGGCGCGCGACGATGTTTTGCAGACCGCCGACGATCTGCGCCGCAGTGACGACCGGGTCGATGCCGGCCCAGGGCCACGCGCCGTGCGTCTGCTTGCCTTTCACGGTGATGTAAAGCCAATCCGCGCTAGCCATCAGCGGCCCCGCACGGTAGGTGATCATGCCGGCGGGAATGCCGGAGATCACATGCAGGCCGAAGATCGCATCGGGTTTCGGGTTCTCCAGCGCGCCGTCCTTGATCATCAGCGGCGCGCCGCCTTCTTCTCCAGGGGGCGGGCCTTCTTCGGCTGGCTGGAAAATGAATTTGACGGTGCCGGGGAGCTGGTCGCGCACGCTGGCGAGCACTTCCGCCACGCCCATGAGGATAGCCGTGTGCGCGTCGTGACCGCATGCGTGCATGACGCCGACCTGCTGCCCGATGTATTCGGTTTTGACCGTGGACTTGAAGGGCACATCTACTTCCTCGACGACCGGCAATGCATCCATGTCGGCGCGCAGCGCGACGACGCGTCCGGGCTTGCCGCCCTTGAGCACGCCGACCACGCCGGTTTTGCCGATGCCCGTCTGTACTTCCATGCCGAGCTTGCGCAAGTGGGCCGCGATCAATTCGCCGGTGCGCGTTTCGCGGTTCGACAGTTCTGGATGCTCGTGGATGTCGCGCCGCCAGGCGATGACCTTGGGCTCGATGGCACGGATGCGCTGATCGACCGTTGCTGCCAGATCGTCGGCTCCCGCCGGTATGGACAGAAGCAACAGCGGCAGGAAAAATGCAATGCGTGACATAGCTTGCTCCCTGAAGTGATTCAATCGTCAGACGCCCGTCGGCATCGATCCTCATGCGAATATAAACGCAAAATGCAAAGGGGTAAATGCTGGCGTCACGACGATTCCGACTTCATAATCGAGCGCGCGTTTTCCCCAAGGATTGAATGAGCGTAATGCAGGCGGTCACAATCGAGAAATGGACGTGGATTACGCCGGCACCGGCCGCACGACCCTGTTGCGGGGGGCATTCATCTCGTGATATTCGCGGCATTCCTGTTCTTCGCAGTCGTCCCCTGAACCTATGCTCGGCGCATTGACGATCCTGCTGGTGTTCCAGCTGGTTGGCGAAACGATATCGCGTGGACTGGGATTGCCGGTACCCGGTCCGGTGATCGGCTTCATCCTGCTGCTGGGCGCGCTGCTGCTCCACCGCGGCGTGCCCGAGGAGCTGCGGACAACGGCGACCGGGCTGCTGACGCATTTCTCGCTTATGTTCGTGCCGGCCGGTGTGGGCGTCATGGTGCACCTGTCGCGGCTGCGCGACGAATGGCTGCCGATCACCGTGGCGCTCGTCCTGAGCACGCTGCTGACCATCGGCTGCACGGCGCTGGTGATGAACTGACGGGTGCGCCGCTTCTCGCACAGGGAAGAAGCCTGACGCCGAAGCTCACCGACATCTGGGTCTACCTGTCCGCGACCCCGCTTCTGGGCCTGACAGTCACGCTGCTCGTGTACCAGGGGGGCCTTCTGGATCTACAAGCGCGCGAACTTCAATCCGTTGCTGAATCCCGTGCCCATCTCGGTGGCGGTCCTGGTGGTGATCCTGACGGTGACGAACACGCCGTACCAGACCTACTTCGACGGCGCGCAGTTCGTGCATTTTCTGTTAGGGCCGGCGACGGTGGCGCTGGCCGTGCCGCTCTATCCCCAGCTCGGCAAGCTGCGGCGGGCCGTGATTCCGGTGATCGGTGCATTGATTGCGGGCGGCGTCGTCGCGGCGGGCTCGGCGGTGGACATCGCCTGGCTGCTTGGCGCGAGCGACATGACGCTGCTGTCGATTGCGCCGAAATCCGTGACCGCGCCGATCGCCATGGGCATCGCCCGTGCCTTCCAGGTCAGCGAAGAAGCCGGCGCTTTTGCGGGGGTAGCGATGGCGCTGACTGCGCTGGCCTCGTCGATTCTGTTTCCGCTGTTGCTCTGGGTATTTACGCCCTGACAAGAGTGAAGGTTGGAAGGGGCGAGGCGGTAGCGGCAGATGACGAACTTGCTTTGATGCAGATGACGGACTAAAGAGGACATCGCTAGCGTGGCTACTTTCGACCCCAAGCGGAAGTAGCGGGTGGTGGAAAGCTGCCGCTCAGATGAGAGAAAGCAGACGTTTGCAGAAGAGACGGGGGCACAAAGGCGCACCGCGAAATCCACGGGCTGTTGAGTTGCGCATTTGTTCGACCGCGGCCTTCCAATGGGTGACCTACCTTTGGGTTTTCACCTGATCCAGGCTGGTCGATTGAGAGTTGTGTCTGCATTGGGACAGGTCATCATGCGATTCGGTATCAATTCGATACTCCACGAACTGCCGCGGTGACAGACTCTCGGAAATCAAGGAATGCCTGCATTCTCCAGTGCCACGCGCACAATCAGATCTGCAATCCCCAGCATGATTCCAAGCTGGACGGGACCGCGCCAATGCGCATGGTCCCACGTCTCAGCGAACAAAAGTCAGCGGCAGCGTATCGGAATGTCAACCCCAAATTGCGGACGCAGATCGCTATTTACGACATCGCTCCCGACA
>JAYVMZ010000138.1:0-3391 GCA_043758735.1 Betaproteobacteria bacterium | reverse complement strand
TCATCCTTTTGGCCTATTCCAAGCGAAAACCCAAGTGGCAAAGGAAACAAGACAGTACGCCTCGAAGTCTAGCCCTGAACCTGCCAGGAGTAAATGTTTAGGCGGTCCTTTTCGCTGACAAGTTCGGAGCAATCCAGTCAGTCCGTTCAGACGTTGAAGCGGAAGTGCATGACGTCGCCGTCCTTGACGACATACTCCTTGCCTTCGAGCCGCATTTTCCCGGCTTCCTTGGACCCCTGCTCACCCTTGTGGGCAATGTAGTCGTCGTAAGCGATGACTTCGGCGCGGATGAAGCCTTTCTCGAAATCGGTATGAATCACGGCCGCAGCCTGGGGCGCAGTATCGCCTTTGTGTATCGTCCACGCGCGCACTTCCTTTTCGCCCGCAGTAAAATAAGTCTGCAACCCGAGCTGCTCGTACCCGGCGCGGATCAGGCGATTTAGCCCCGGTTCCTGGAAGCCCATGTCGGCGAGGAAGACGCGTTTGTCTTCGTCCGACAGATCGGCGATCTCGGCTTCCATACGCGCGCAGAAGGCAACCACCGGCGCGCCTTCCTTTGCGGCCTTTTGCCGGACCTTTTGCAGCAGCGGATTGTCGTCGCCGAAACCGTGTTCGTCGACGTTGGCAGCAAACAGCGTGGGCTTGGCGGTAATCAGGCACAAAGGCTTGATGAGGGCCTGCTCTTCCCTGGACAGATCGAGCGCGCGGACCGGCTTGGCCTGGTCGAGCTGCGCGTGCACCTTGTCGAGCACGGCTACGAGCAGCCTGCCTTCCTTGTCGCCGGACTGCGCCAGTTTGCGATTACGCGACAACGTTTTGTCGACGGTGGCCATGTCGGCCAACGCCAGTTCGGTCTCGATGGTCTCGATGTCGGACAATGGATCGACATTGCCGGTCACGTGCAAGATGTTGTCGTCGACGAAACAGCGCACGACATGAATGATGGCGTCGGTCTCGCGAATGTTGGCGAGGAACTGGTTGCCGAGGCCTTCGCCCTTGGAGGCGCCGGCGACCAGCCCGGCGATGTCTACGAATTCGACGATCGCCGCAATGATCTTCAGCGGCTTGGCGATGGCCGCCAACTGCGCAAGGCGCGGGTCCGGCACCTCGACGATGCCGACATTCGGCTCGATGGTGCAGAACGGATAATTTTCCGCCGCGATGCCGGCTTTGGTCAGCGCATTGAACAGGGTCGACTTGCCGACGTTCGGCAGCCCGACGATTCCGCATTTGAGAGACATGTTTGGTGATCAGTAAACGGTGAACAGTGCACGGTGAATTCCGGCTTTTTGCCGATCACTGTTCACTGTTCACAGTTCACGGCTTTGTATGCAGTTTCAGCATCGCCGCCTCGCACTTGCCGTCGATCAGCAACGGCCAGGTATCCAGGCTGCGCTCCACGGCATCGTCGATCAGCGGCATCTCGTCCTTGCGCGGCGCATTGAGCACAAAATTCACCATCTGGTCGCGATCGACTGGCCTGCCGATGCCGATGCGCAGCCGCCAGTAATCCGGACCCAGGTGAGCGGTGATGTCCTTGAGGCCATTGTGGCCGGCCGAACCGCCGCCCTTTTTGAGCCGGACTTCGCCCGGCGGCAGATCGAGTTCATCGTGCACCACCAGCATGTCTCCCGGCTCGATCTTGTAGAACTGCGTGAGCGCCTGTACCGCGCGTCCGCTGACGTTCATGAACGTGGTGGGCTTGAGTAACCAGCATTCCCTGCCGCCATCGACCAGCTTGCCGGCATGGCCGTGAAAACGGGATTCCGAACGCAAACGGGCACCAGCCCGCGCAGCGAGCCTGTCCACCCACCAGAAACCGGCGTTGTGGCGCGTGGCCTCGTGTTCCCGGCCGGGATTACCCAATCCTACGACGAGCTTCATGGCGATCGCACGGCGTGCAAACAAAATGCGGCGTTGAAAACAAACCGGCCTGCCGGACAGGCAACGCTGACGGCAGGCCGTGGTGGGAACTGCGGAAAAATTACTTCTTGCCGCCTTCCTTCTTCTCGGGCTCCTTCTTCTTTTCGGGCTCCTTCTTGGTATCCACGCCGGCTGCGGGTGCAGCGCCTGCGACGGGAGCAGCGCCCTCGACGGCTGCGCCTTCCGCGGCCACAGCAGCAGTGGGTTCCGCCTCGACCATCGCGCGCGGGATCTGCACAGTCGCCACCACGGCGTTGTCGCCGCGCGCCAACTGCACCGATTCCACGCCATTGGGAACTTTCAGGTCGGCCAGGTGAACGGCCGCGCCGATCTCGAGCGTCTGTAGGTCGACTTCGATGAATTCCGGCAAGTCATCCGGCAGACAGGTGATGTTCATTTCGTTCATCACGTGGCTGACGATGCCGCCGCCGGTCTTCACGCCCGGAGAGATGTCGGCATTGATGAAGTGCAACGGCACTTTCATGTGGACCTTCTTGTTGGCCGAGACGCGCTGGAAGTCGACGTGCAGGATCAATTGCTTCCAGGGGTGCATCTGCACATCGCGCAACAGCACGCGCTCTTTCTTGCCGTCGACGATCATGCTCAGGATCGAAGCATGAAAGGCTTCCTGCTTGAGCTGGTGGAACAGCCCGTTGTGGCCGAACTCCACGTTTTTCGCGGGATGGTCTCCGCCGTAGATGATGCCCGGTACCTTGCCCGTGATGCGCAGGCGGCGGCTCGCACCCGTTCCCTGCAGCTCACGAGACACCGCATTGACTTCGATCGTTGCCATGTGACTCTCCTAAATGAAGGCGGCGACCGCGACCAGTCGCCCCCTGTTCCAAAAGGAACGGCATCGCTGCCGCCCCACCGTAAAAACCGTCAGAACCAAAAAACTATTCCATGAACAGCGAGGAGACCGAATCCTCGTTGCTGATGCGCAGCATCGTTTCGGCCAGCAAGGCCGCGATGCTGAGCTGGCGGATGCGCTTGCAGTGCTGCGCGTCTTCGCGCAGCGGGATGGTGTCCGTCACCACCAGCTCATCGAGCACCGAATTCTCGATACGCTCGATCGCCTTGCCCGACAGCACCGGGTGCGTACAGTAGGCCAGCACCTTCTCCGCGCCTTTTTCCTTCAATGCCCGCGCCGCTTCGCACAGCGTGTTCGCCGTGTCGACCATGTCATCCATGATGACGCAAGTGCGGCCGGCAACATCGCCGATGATGTTCATCACCGTCGCCACATTCGGGCGCGGACGGCGCTTGTCGATGATCGCGAGGTCCGACTCGAGGCGTTTGGCCAGCGCCCGCGCCCGCACCACGCCGCCGACGTCGGGCGACACCACCACCAGGTCCTGGTGGCCCAGCTTCCAGATGTCCCCCAGCAGGATCGGCGCTGAGTAGACGTTGTCGACCGGAATATCGAAAAATCCCTGGATCTGGTCGGCATGCAGATCCATCGTCAGCA
>JAYVMZ010000137.1:0-3416 GCA_043758735.1 Betaproteobacteria bacterium | reverse complement strand
CGGCGTCGCGCGAATTCCAGCCATTCTCGGCGAGCCATGCCTTCTGCGCGGCGGTTTCGCGCGCGAACGGAGGCAGCGGCGGACTTTCGTCCGGGCTCGACGACATGTTCAGTCTTCGATTGAAACGATCGCCACGGCGTAAGGCTTGAGCGTCAGCGCATTCTTCATCGCCTTCCAGCTCCTCTGGAAAGCCCGCGGGTCGGTCGTCGCCGTCACAAAACTGTCTTCGTCCAGCGTCGTGCCGAAGATCGCGCCTTTCGCGCCGGAGAGTTTCACAGTTTGATTGTCCGCCGTCAGATTGGCCAGCCACAGTGTCGTGCCGCCCTTGTCTTTGTAAGCCAGGCATTGCACTTTTGCGGAGTCCGACGAGTCGGCGCCCACGAGTTTTTTACCGGCGGCGCGGGCCAGGCCGCTGATGACGTGATACGCGGGGAACACGGCCGGACGGCCAAGCTGGTCGTACCACGCCTGCTTGTGTCCCGCCTTGCGATAGATGAACCCGAGCGGACCGGTGGGCGCACCGAACGCAATGCCTTCGACGCCGGTGCGTGCAAGCGTGGCGATGTAGCCCAGCGTCCAGGCCGCGGCGAACAGGCCGCGCTGGCGCGGTTCGAGTTTGGTCAGGCAAACACGCAGGTTGTCCGGGTTCGGCGTCCAGGTCGCGCCGTGCGGATTGTCGCGGCAACCGATGCCGCTGGGCCCGACGCGATGCGCGGTCTTGCCGATGAAGGAGCGCGCCGTGGCGACCTGATAGGGCAACGCCTCCAGGGTTTCCATGACCGAGCGGTCATCTGCCGCGTGCACGATCGGGCAGGTGGTGTTGACGACGAAATCGAGCAGCTTTGCCGGTGGATGCTTGCGGTTGAGTTCGGTAAAGAAAGAGAACATGCCGCCGCCCAGCCGGATGCCTGGGAAGGCGTCGCGTGCCGCGGCGTAGAGCTCTTCGAGTTTCGGCGCGGGAGGGCGCGGGCCGCCCGGCAGCACGGACTTCAGGTCGCCGGCGGGCACCACGGCAATGGAGGAAAGTTTGAGGCCGGACTGTTTGACCATGTCCGCCAGTCGCGCGAGTTCCTGCTTGAACGCATCGACGCTTTCGATCACGACCTCCAGCGCCACTTCGGCGCCGGTCTCTTCGCTCAGTACCCGATAGCCGTAAAGTTCCTTGAGACCGTGCTTGCTGCGCGGATCGATGTGGCAAATCAGGAAGCGCGGCGCCGCGAGCTTGAGCAGGCCGAGTTGCGAAATGGCTTGGTCGATCTCTTCTGCGGGCATGCCGAGCCCCATCGGTTGCATCGGATCGCGCGACACGGCACCGAGTTTGATTTCGATGCCTTTGCCGGCGGCTTTTTTACCACCTGCCGCTGCCGCGCCGCTCAGCGTAACCTTGATCGATTGTTTTACGGCTTCGCCGGCTTTCAACGTGTACGGCCAGGGCCGGCTCAGCGGGCGGACATAAGTCTTGAACGACGCATCGGTCCAATTGCGATGGTCTTCCATTTCGAACGTGTCGCCTTCCATGCGTACGGTTGCCTTCAGGCCGGGTGAAACCTCGTGAGTCAGCGAGCGGATGTCGAGCACCGGCTGGATCGGATTCACGAGTTCCGGAAAATTGCTTTTGACCTTGCGTCCATCCACGTGCTCGATGTCGACCGGATGACCGGCCACGCCCTTCAGCGGATGCAGCACCACGAAGCCGGTGCGCGCAGTCAGGAAGTCGGTTCTCGGCAGCGCCGTGCCGGTGAATTCGAGGCCGCCGTCCTTCGCACCTTCGATCTTTGCGTCGTAGGCAAGCTGCTGGTCCCCGACGCGGATGTCGGCGTGAAAGAAAACCGAGAAACTGTCGGCGCGCTGGTCTATTTTCAGATGGCTGATCGCCGGTGTGGCCGTGCCCCAATCCTTGTCGCGGATCAGGAAGCCGATGGCGCGCAGCACTTCCACGCCGTTGACCTTGAGGTAGCGCAACTGCCCGTCGTCGAACTCGACCGACAGCGGGCCGGCCTTCAGCACACGCCCCGGAACGTCAGGTTGCTCGGTACCGCACAGCGCGATTGCGCTGGAGGGTTTGGCTGCTTTCATTACATTTCCTCCGACATCTCAAGCAGGAATGGACCACGGATACCCTCGCGAAGCGTGGAGCATCCCTGGTTCAGGCCAATCTAGAGTACTTTTTCCGTTGACGGATCGACGAGTACCGCACGATTCATATCTATCGAAAGTTCGATCTTCTGGTTGATTTGCGTGACGTCATGGGGCTGCAGTTCGGCAACGACATCGGTGCCGCCGAGCTTGAACGTCGCGTAAGTGCGCGAGCCGGTCGGTTGCAGCAATTCGATGGTCGCCGTGTAGTGCGCAAGGCCGCTGCGTGATTCGCCAGGGTGTGCGCGGTTCATGTGTTCCGGTCGCAGGCCGAGGATGACCGACTGATCGATCCGGCCAGACAGTTTTTCCGAGCGCGACGATGGCAGCGGCAGCGCCGTGCCGTCGTCCAGCAGGGTACCCAGGCCTTCGCCGTGGGCGACCAGTCGCGCTTCCACGAAATTCATCGAAGGCGAACCCAGGAAACCCGCGACGTACTTTGTCGCCGGGCGTTCGAACAGGTCAAGCGGAGCGCCGGCCTGCTCGATCACGCCGTCGCGCATCAGCACGATGCGGTCGGCCATGGTCATGGCTTCGATCTGGTCATGGGTGACGTAGATCATGGTCTTGCCGAGTTCCTGGTGCAGGCGCTTGATCTCGCCGCGCATCTCGTCGCGCAATTGCGCGTCCAGGTTCGACAACGGTTCATCGAACAGGTAGAGCCGGGCATTGCGCACGATTGCGCGGCCGATTGCCACGCGCTGCAACTGTCCGCCGGACAACTGGCGCGGGTAGCGGTCGAGCAGGTGATGGATGCCCAGCATGCCCGCCGCACGGTCCACTTTTGGTCCGATCTCGGCTTTCGGGGTATTGCGCGAGCGCAATCCGAACGCGATGTTATCGAACACCTTCATGTACGGATACAGCGCGTAGTTCTGGAACACCATGGCGATGTCGCGATCGCGCGGCGGCAGATGGTGCACGACTTCGCCGCCGATCTCGATGCTGCCCTTGTCCAATTCTTCGAGGCCGGCGATGGTCCGCAACAGTGTGCTCTTGCCGCAACCTGACTGCCCCACGAGTACGGTGAATTCACCCGCGGGAATCTCCAGGTTGATGCCGCGCACGGCGTGCACGCCGCCGTAGTATTTGTGGAGCGCCGTAATTTTTAGATCTGCCATGGAAATTCCGTGATTGGTGATTGGTGACTGGTGATTGGTAAACCCAGCACTACTCCCGGCCTTACTCAGCAGTCAGCAATATAGGCGACACATGGGGCGCGGAAAAATGACCGTACGAGTGAGGGCGATCGCTGAAGCGTGGCGAGTTGTTGTTCGATT
>JAYVMZ010000136.1:0-5950 GCA_043758735.1 Betaproteobacteria bacterium | reverse complement strand
GAGTCGAGCAGCGTGGCGAAGCTCGCGTCGGTACAGGTCAACATCGTGATGCGATCGGATTCCCGACGCATTTTCTGCAAAACGCTGATCGTTACTTTCATAAACCCCTCTTATCGTCCTTTTTACTCGCCACGGCTGAAAAATTCCCGCGGCCCCTTCATCTCGGTAACGCGGCGCAACAATAAATCAAAATCACCGGCATCATCAACAAAATTCAGATGGTCGCTGTTGACGATCATCAGCGGCGCGGCGGAAAACTGGTAGAAGAACCGGCTGTAAGCATCGGCAAGCCGTACCAGATATTGCTCGGAGATGTGGCGTTCGTAATTGACGCCGCGCTTGTGTACGCGCTCGATGAGTTTATCCGGCGATGCCTGCAGGTAGATCACCAGATCAGGGGTCGGCGCCTGCGGCATCAGGTGTCCGTAGATCTGCTGGTACAGATGCAGTTCATCATCGGACAGGGTCAGGCTGGCGAACAGGGGATCCTTTTCGAGGATGAAATCGGCGACGGTGCCGCCCTCGAACAAGTCGATCTGTTTCAGCCCGCCGACCTGCTGCGTGCGCTGGAACAGGAAAAACAACTGCGTGGCCAGCGCATGGCGGCGTGGGTCTTCGTAGAATTTGGCGAGAAACGGATTGGAATCCGGATCTTCCAGGAGCAACGCCTTGCCAAGGTACGCGGACAACCTGCGCGCAAGGCTCGTCTTGCCGGCGCCGATCGGTCCTTCCACGACGATGTAGCGATACTTCTCAGGCGACATCGAGTTTCTCCACGCCGCCGCGATCGACCAACCCGATCAGTTGCGACAACGGCCCGCACCCCGGCAACCGGACATCCGGTGCAATTTCGGCGAGCGGCAGCAAAACGAAAGCGCGTTCGTGCATGCGCGGGTGCGGCAGGGTCAGGTTCTCTTCCCTGACCACGCGGGTCCCGTACATCAGCAGATCGAGGTCCAGCGTGCGCGGCGCATTGCGCACCGAACGCTGCCTTCCATGGCGGTTCTCGATGACATGCAGCGCATCGAGCAGTTCGTGCGGCGACAATTCGGTTTGCAGCTTCGCTACCGCGTTGATGAAATCGGGCTGGTCGGCATAGCCGACGGGGGCGGTGCGATACAGCGAGGAAACGGCCAGAACCTTGGTATGTTCGATGGCACCGAATTCTGAAATCGCCTGCTGCACCTGACGCACCGGATTCTCCAGGTTGGCGCCGAGGGCGACAAAGGCCTCGACCGCGGCCGTGCGCGGGATCATTCGGATCCGGCGGGAACCGCTTCCGGCGCAGGATTTCCGCCGCCCGGCTTGCGCCGGCGCCGGCGCTTGCGCGGACCGCGGTCGGGCAGCAGCATCTGCTGGCGGGTTTCTTCGTCGGCTTTCTGGAAGTTCTCCCACCATTCCGCGATCTCGGCATCGACCTCTCCGCTGTCGCAGCGCAGGACCAGGAAATCGTAGGCGGCGCGGAAGCGCGGATGGGCAAGCACGCTGTATGGCCGGCGCCCCGAGCGCCCTAAGAAGCGCGGCTGCAATGCCCAGATGTCCTTCATGTCCGCTCCGAAGCGCTTCGGGATGGACAGCTTTTCCGCCTGCACATGGATCACGTGGTCCATCGCCTTGAACAGCGCCGGCAGCGGACTGAGGCCTTCTTCCTGCGCGAGGTTCCAGGCCGACAGCACTTCGTGCCAGAGCAGCGCGGCGAACAAGAAGCCCGGCGATATCGGCTTTTCCGCGCGCACGCGTTCGTCGGTGCTCTTCAATGCCATCATCACGAAGCGCTCGCCCATCGGCTGCTCAAGAATCACGTCGAGCATCGGCAGCAGGCCGTGGTGCAGTCCTTCCTGGCGCAATTGCAGCAGACAGGCGGTGGCGTGTCCGGAGAACAGCAGCTTCATCATTTCCTCGAACAGGCGCGAGGACGGCACGTTGGCCAGCAAGGACGCGAGGCTCTTGATCGGAGCGCGGGTATCGGTCTCGATCTTGAGGCCGAGCTTGGCGGAAAGGCGCACGGCACGCAGCATGCGCACCGGGTCTTCCCGGTAGCGCTGATCGGGATCGCCGATCATGCGCAGCCTGTGCGCCTTCAGGTCGCCGAGGCCGTCGCAGAAATCCAGGATCTGTTCGGTCGTCGGATCGTAGAACATCGCGTTGATGGTGAAGTCGCGCCGCGTGGCGTCTTCTTCCTGGGTGCCGAACACGTTGTCGCGCAGGATGCGGCCGGTTTCGTCGGCGCGTTGGTCTTCCTGGTCGCCACCCTGGCGCGCGCGAAACGTGGAAACCTCGACCGTGTCTTCGCCGAACATGACGTGGACCAGGCGGAAGCGTCGCCCGATGATGCGCGAGCGCCGGAACACGCTGCGTACCTGCTCCGGCGTCGCATCGGTCGCGATATCGAAATCCTTGGGTTTGAGGCCGAGGAGCAGGTCGCGGACGGCCCCGCCGACGACGTAGGCCGCGAAACCCTTTTCCTGCAGGCCGGTGGTGACGCGCCGTGCGCTGGAACTGATTTTGTCTTTGGTCAGGCCGTGCTTGCTGCGCGGAACGACCTGCGGCTGGGCCGACGGCGATGACCGACCGGAGAATACCCGGCGGAGCAGTTTCCGAATCATCAAATAGCGCAGAATTCCATGGTGGAAGGATTTATGGCGGCGCGAAACCATCGATTATACATGCGGCCCTTCTGCCGATTGCCTTTCCGGCAGGAACAGGCGCTCGCCACCAATTTCGACCGGCACCAGCGGAAATCCGTACAGGTCGCGCAGGTTGTCCCCGGTCAGTACATTCTCGGCCGCACCCACGACATGGCGCCCCTCCCCGAACAGCAGCAGGAAGCGATGGCAATAGCGGGTGGCGAACAGCAAGTCGTGCAACACCATGACGACGCTTGCGCCCCGATTGCGCGCCTCATGCGACAGCCGTTCCAGCACCGCCACCTGGTGCGGCAGGTCGAGATGCTGCAGCGGTTCGTCGAGCAGGTAGACGGCCGGCCGTTGGGTGAACAACGCGGCGGCGCGTGCGCGCTGGCGCTCGCCGCCGGAGAGCGTTGCAAAGGGGCGGTCGGCGAGCCCCTGCAGGTGCATTGCCTCGATCTCGTCCGCGGCAATGCGCTCGTCTTCCGCGCTCCACCCAAACGGACTGCGTGTATGCGGATACCGCCCGAGCAGGACGTAATCGCGCACGCTGCCCCAGAACTCGCGGCTTTCGTCCTGCAGGAGGACGCCAACCTGCCGCGCCAGCGCACGCCTCGGCACACTAGCCACCGCGTCATCGCCGAGCATCACCCGGCCCGCTTGCGGATACCTCAGCGCGGCGAGCGCATGCAACAGCGTGGACTTGCCGCTGCCGTTGCGGCCGAGAACGGCCCACACGTCACCCGGCTGGAACCCGATCGACAGGCCTTCGACCAGCGTGCGGCCGGGATAGGCGAGGCGCAACCCTTCAGTGCGCAGCATCTTTGTTTTTCCCGGCGAGAAGCAGCAGCAGTATCGGCACGCCAAGCAATGCGGTCAGCACGCCGACGGGAAACTGCAAAGGCGCCCAGGCACTGCGGGCAACGGTGTCGGCCAGCACAAGGAAGCCGCCGCCGACGAGAATGGAACCGGGCAGCAGCCAGCGGTGATCCGCGAAACCGGCGAGGCGCACAAGATGCGGCACGATCAGGCCGACGAATCCGACGGTGCCGCCGACCAGCACCGCGGTGACCGCCGCGACCGCGGCGACGCCAAACAGCACGACCTCGATGCCGCTGACCGCCACCCCAAGCGACTGCGCCTTCATCCTGCCGAGCGCCAGCACGTTCATGGCCGGGGCAAACGGCATTGCCACGACAAACAAAAGCACCAACACGAGAAGCGCGGGAAGCGGATTGCCTGCGTAACCAAGATCGCCCATGAGCCAGTACAGCATGCCCTTCACGGCGGTCTGCGGCGCAAGCACCAGGATGAGGCTGAGGAGCGCGTTCAATCCCGCCGCCACGACCACGCCGGTTAGCAGCAATCGATAGGGATTCCAGTTACCGGCACGCAGGCTCAGGCCGAATACCAGTGCGGAGGCCAGGACTGCTCCGCCCAGTCCCAGACCGGATTGCACCAGGGTGCCCGCGCCAATCAGCATGCCGAACATCACGCCCAATGCGGCGCCGCCGGAAATGCCGAACACATAGGGATCCGCAAGCGGGTTTCGCAGCAGCACCTGCATCAGTGTGCCGGCCAGCGCCAGCAGCGCACCGCAGGAGAAGGCCGCCAGCACGCGCGGTAGCCGCAGCTTCCAGACGATATCGGAGATCGCGTCGCTGCCGGGTTGCAGCAACGCTGAAACGAGTTCAGGCAATGGGATGGAAACGCTGCCGGCGGCGATTCCGATGACGATGCCCGCCGCAGCAATCAGCAACAGCACGACGATTCCGGCGGCTCGCGACATGAATTTGTTCGGCCGCCGCGGCGTGGCGGCTATCGCAGGCTGATGACGCGCCAGTCGTGCTTGAGCGCGTGTTCCTTGAGCGTCTCGTCGGGATCCACGGCGACCGGGTGGCTGACGAGGGACAGCAGCGGCAGGTCGTTCAGGGAATCGCTGTAGAACCAGGTCTGTTCGAGCTTTTCCCACTCGATGCCGTGCTCCGCCATCCAGCTCTTCAACCGCTCGACTTTGCCGTCGCGAAATGACGGTACACCCATGACCCGGCCGGTAAATTCGCCACTGACTTCCTCCGGCTCGGTGGCGATCAGATTTTCTATGCCGAGCTCGCGCGCGATCGGCGCCGTGACAAAGCGATTCGTGGCGGTTATTACCACACGCGCGTCGTCGCGATGGCTCGCGATGAGGTCGCGCGACTTCTGCGTGATGATCGGCAGGATGTTCTTGTGCATGAATTCGGCATGCCACTGGTCGAGCTGCTTGCGCGGATGCCTAGCCAGCGGTTTGAGCTGGAAATCGAGGAACTCGTGGATGTCGAGCGTGCCGGCCTTGTAGGCTTCATAGAAATGCCGGTTGCGCGCTTCGTAGACCTCGCGATCGAGGACTTCCTTTTCGATCAGGAATTGCGCCCACTCGAAATCGCTGTCTCCGGCCAGGAGGGTGTTGTCAAGATCAAACAGGGCGAGGCGCATGGAAAAGTGCGAAGAAAACGCGACGAGACGTTGAAAAAAAGCGTGGCCAGTATAGCGCAAAAGCGGCCGAAAGCGGCATTGCGATCCGGCGTGTTGCATGCGCCATCATTGCAGAATGTCGTCTTCCGGGCGCAACAATTCCTTCAGCAGCGGCAGCGTGATCGGCCGCTTGGCTTCCAGCGAATGGCGGTCGAGCGCATCGAGTATGCTCATCAGCGAAGGCAGGTCGCGGCTCATGTGGCGCTGCAGATAGTCGATGACCCCGTCCGGCAGGTCGAACGAGCGCGAAGCCGCATGGCGTTTGAGCGCCAGCGCCTTTTCATCATCCGTGAGCGCCTGGACCTGGTACACGAGACCCCAGCCGAGCCGCGTCACCAGTTCCGGACGCAACTTCAATCGCGCAGGCGGCGCATTGCCGGCGGCCAGCACGATCCCGGTGCGCTCGCGAATCTGGTTGTACAAATTGAAAAACGCCCGCTGGTTGCGGGCGTCCAGTGTCTCCACGTCGTCCACCGCCACGGCGCGCAATTCCGCCGAGGGCACGGGCACCGGATCTCCCTGCCGCACATACAGGCAGACCAGCCCGGCGGCTTGCAGCCCGTCGACGGTTGCACGCAAAAAATGTGAACGTCCGCTCCCGGCCTCGCCCCAGAGATAAATGGATCGCTCTACATTGCGCCCGGCGACGAGATTGCCAAGCAAGGTCAGCAGTTCAGCGTTGCGTCCGGGAAAGAAATTATCCAGCGCCGGCGCCGGGGCCGGCGCAAGGGTGAGGGCCAGTTGCTTCATCAGGATTTGTACAGGTCGCTGTCGACGTAGTGCGCGCGCAGGTGGCGCAAGGCCACCAG
>JAYVMZ010000135.1:0-24906 GCA_043758735.1 Betaproteobacteria bacterium | reverse complement strand
TCGATCCCGCGGAATGCTGTTCTACCGGTTGATACAGCAATCCACCCTCGCCACGCCAGTCACCTATGCCCACATTCGCGACAATGACCACCGTCCTCCGGCTTCACGTTCGCTCGCTGGACAGGTGGAGCTAAGTGGATAGACCTTGCAAGTGAACAGCGGTGCGTGATTAATTGCGCAAACGGATTGGCGTATACTCGAAACGCTTCGCAACCCGCCCCTCCTGACGTTCCGGCTCGGCAGATGACCGCGATCCTGTTGAATCATGACGCCATCGTACTGGAACGACGCCTCTCGCGATCTGTCGGACCGTGACCCGGTCCTGCGGGTGCTGATCCGCAACCTCGGGGGCGCCCACCTGAAAAGCCGCAGTGACGCGTTTACGACTCTGGCTCGTTCGATCGTGGGCCAGCAGATTGCCGGGGCCTGGCAGCCGTGGCGGTCGGTAGCGACCTGGTATTTGTGGCGATCGCTCGATCCAATCCCGGTCGAATATTGAAAGCAGGAGTCAGGACTGAGAGTAGAGGCAGTTACTGAGTCCTTAGTCCTGCGTTCCGAGTCCTGCCTTTAAGTCCTGCGTCCTGAATCCTGCCTCAGACTTCCATCTTCCAGCCGCAGCGTGCGCTGCATGCGCGCCGCAATTGCCGGATCGTGCGTCACCACTACAAAGCTGGTCGAAAGCTCGCGATTGAGTTCGAGCATGAGGTCGAGCATGCCCTCCGCGGTATGGCGATCCAGGTTGCCGGTGGGCTCGTCCGCCAGCACGCACGCCGGTTCAGTCACCAGCGCACGGGCGAGCGCCGCACGCTGGCGCTCGCCGCCCGACAACTCGCCTGGCGTGTGAGTCACCCGCGCGCTCAGCCCGACGCGTTCCAGAACGCGTTGCGCACGTTGCCTGGCTTCGTTAACGGACATGCGGCGAATCAGCAGCGGCATTGCCACGTTTTCCAGCGCGGTGAACTCCGGCAGCAGATGATGGAACTGGTACACGAAGCCCAGGCCGTGATTGCGCAACCGGCCTTTCTCCCTTTCATTGAGTTCGTCCAGCCGGCGTCCCATGATCAGGATCTCGCCGGACGAAGCGGAGTCGAGCCCGCCCAGCAAGTGTAGCAACGTACTTTTTCCCGAACCCGATGCGCCGACGATCGCGACGGTTTCGCCACGCCGCACTTCGATATCCACACCGGTCAACACCGGCACGGCGTAGTCGCCCTGGCGGAATATCTTCTGCAGACCGCGGCAGGAGAGGACCGTATCCACGCTCATCTCACTCATACCGCAACGCTTCGGCGGGATTGACGCGGGCGGCGCGCAGGCTCGGATAGAGCGTCGCCGCCAGGCTCAGTGCAAATGACGTCAATGCGATTACGACGACGTCCTGCAGATGAGGGTCGGACGGCAGGTCGCTGATGTAGTACACATCCTTCGCCAGGAATTGCACACCGATGAGTCTTTCGATGGCCGGCACGACAACATCCACGTTCCACGCGGTCAACACTCCGATGACGACGCCGACAAGGGTGCCGATCACGCCGATCAGCGCGCCCTGGATGATGAAGATCTTCATGATTTCACCCGGCGCGGCCCCGAGCGTGCGCAGGATGGCGATGTCGGCGCGCTTGTCGGTGACCGCCATCACCAGCGTCGAAACGATATTGAACGCCGCGACAGCCACGATCAGCAACAGAATGATGAACATCACGCGTTTTTCGATCTGCACCGCCCGGAAAAAGTTGGCATGGCTGCGCGTCCAGTCGGCGACATAGACATC
This sequence comes from Betaproteobacteria bacterium, assembly GCA_043758735.1. GTDB lineage: Bacteria > Pseudomonadota > Gammaproteobacteria > Burkholderiales > JACQAP01 > JACQAP01. Next base: position 23,135 of record JAYVMZ010000135.1, on the reverse strand, counting down.
AGCGTCCAGGGTATGCGTGAGTTCGCGGGCCACGCGCGGCGCCGCGAACAAGTCCTTCAGCTTCAGGCGCACACCTGAAACCTTGCCGTCCATGCGATACAGCTTCTGCGCATCGTCGAGATGGATCAACGCCAACCCGGCATCGTATTCATACATGCCGACTTCGAAAATGCCGACCACATCGAACTGCTTGAGCCGTGGCATGATGCCGGCCGGCGTCACCTGCCCCTGCGGCGCGATCACGACGATCTTGTCGCCGACCCGCGCACCTATGCTCAGCGCGAGTTCGCTGCCCAGCACGATGCCAAACTTGCCGGGTTGTAACGCGCCCAGGCTGCCGGCTTTCATGTGCATGCCGATGTCGGCGACCTTTTCCTCGTCTTCGGGCAATATGCCGCGCACGATGCTGCCTTGCACGGTCTGGTGATTCGAAATCAAGCCTTGCGCCATGACGTAAGGCGCCGCCGCGAGCACTTCCTTGTTAGCTGCGGTCTGCGCCGCCACCTTCTGCCAGTCCGGGAGTCCGCCGGCCATGCCGGTGATCTGCACGTGCGACGCGACGCCGAGAATGCGTGCGCGCAATTCCTTCTGGAAACCGTTCATGACCGACAGCACGACGATCAGCGCGGCGACGCCCAAGGCGATGCCGAGCATCGACGTAATGGAAATGAAGGAGATGAAATGGTTGCGCCGTTTGGCGCGCGTATAGCGCAGCCCGACAAACAGCTCATACGGCGTCAGCATGGATAGAAGATTTTACGGCGCGGGGTTTTCGTTGGCGATGCGCAGTCTGCCATATTCCGCAGTCGATGAGTGAGACCGTTCGGAGCCGCGCAGGTTTCAAAGCGGCAGGAAAAACCCGCATGGTAGACTCGCAATCGTTTTTTGCGCCCCGTCGCCGTGCATACCGTCACCCTGTTCATTCCCGCCCTGTTCTGGCCGCATGCCGGCGTAGAACACGAAATGCCGCTTGCTCCCCTGTTGCGGACGCTGATCGGTCGCGGCGACGCCGGCGAAGCCCCTTGCGACGAGGAACCGGCCTGGCTGTGCGAGCAGTTCGGCGTGACAAGGCAGGCCGACTGGCCGAGCGCCCCGATCTCGGTGTTCGGCACCGGCACGCCGTCGGCGGGCGATTTCTGGCTGTGCGCCGATCCGGTTCACCTGCAGGTGAATCGCGACCAGTTGATCCTGCAGGCACCCGAGACCCTCTCGATCACCGACGCCGAAGCCGTTTCGCTCTGTGCCGCGCTCAATCGCCATTTCGCAGCAGATCATTTCACGTTTCTAGCCCCCCAGTCGCATCGCTGGTATCTCAGGACGGCCCGGCCGGCCCGCATCCATACCAGCAGCCTGGCCCGGGCAGCCGGCCGCGATGTCGACCGCATGCTGCCCGAAGGCGAAGACCGCATGGCCTGGCACCGGATATTCAATGAAGTCCAGATGCTGCTGCACGCACATCCGGTCAACGAGGAGCGTGAGCAGCGCGGTGCCCTGGCGATCAACAGCCTTTGGTTTTCCGGCGGAGGAACGCTGCCCCGCGCCAACACGTCTTTCCATGCCGTCATCGGCAGCAGCGCCCTCGCGCGTGGATTGGCAAAGCTGGCGGAAATTCCTTTCGCATCGGCCGAACCCGGCGTCGCGATCGAAACGGACGATGTCCTGATCGAACTGTGTGATGCGGCCACGGCGTCACTGCGCCTCGATCCGGCTGGCTGGAAGGACGCGCTGGAAAATCTGGAGCGGCGTTGGTTTGCTCCGTTCGCGGCAATGCTGAAAAAGGGCAGCATCGGCGAACTTGTCATTGCGACCGTCGCCAATGGCCACAGCTATCGCTGGTACGTGAGCCGTCGCCATCTATGGCGATTGTGGCGACCGGCCGCCGCACTTCGCGCCCCGCACCCCGGATCGTGAGCGATCCCGCCCGCATCCTTGAGCGCGCGGTGCCCCCCGCGGCGTGTGAGGCGCTGCGCGCCGGCGGCGTGCATCCCGTCCTGGCAAGAATCTATGCGTCCCGCGGCGTGCGCGAAGTCTCACAACTGGATACTTCGCTCGCGCGACTGCTGCCGTTCGACCCGTTGCTCAATTGCGCGGCCATGGCATCGCTGCTGGCCGATGCGATCGCCGCCGACAGGCGTCTGCTCATCGTGGCCGACTACGATGCGGACGGCGCCACCGCCTGCGCCGTCGGCATGCTGGGCCTGCAGGGGTTCGGCGCAAAAGTCGAATACCTGGTGCCGAACCGTTTCGAATACGGCTACGGACTCACCCCGGAAATCGTCAGGCTGGCGGCCGGCCGCAAACCCGACTTCCTGATTACGGTCGACAACGGCATTGCCAGCGTCGAAGGGGTCGAAGAGGCCGCGCGACTCGGCATCCACGTACTCATCACCGATCATCACCTTCCGGGCACGCACACCCCGGATGCGGCGTGCATCGTCAATCCCAACCAGCATGGCTGCAGCTTTCCGAGCAAGCACCTGGCCGGGGTCGGTGTGATGTTTTATGTCCTGGTCGGCTTGCGCGCCGAATTGCGGCGTCGCGGCTGGTTCAGCCAGCGCAAGGAACCAAATCTGGCCGAACTTCTGGATCTTGTCGCCCTTGGGACGGTCGCCGATGTGGTGCGCCTTGACGACAACAATCGCATCCTCGTGGACCAAGGATTGCGGCGCATTCGCGCCGGACGCGCCCGCGCCGGCATCGAGGCGCTGTTCCGGGTGGCCGGACGCGATCCGTCGCGCGTATCCACCTATGAACTGGGCTTTGTGGTCGGACCACGGCTGAACGCGGCCGGTCGGCTGACAGACATGTCGGTGGGCATCGAATGCCTGCTGACGCAGGATCCGGTCCGGGCCACGGAGCTGGCCAGGCAACTCGATGCGCTCAACCGCGAACGCCGCGACATCGAAGCCGGCATGCAGGAAACAGCGCTCGCGCTGATGGACAGCATCGATGTCGCCGACACCTACAGCCTGAGCCTTTACGACGAAACTTGGCATCAGGGCGTGATCGGCATCCTCGCCGCCCGCCTGCGCGAGCGTTTTCATCGCCCTGCCATCGCCTTTGCGCCGGCCGACGGCGGCGAAGCCAAAGGATCGGGACGCTCCATTTCCGGACTGCATCTGCGCGACGCGCTCGACCTGGTCACCAAACGCCATCCCGGCCTGATCCTGCGCTTCGGAGGCCATGCCGCGGCGGCCGGATTGACCATAAAAAGCAAAGATGTCGCCGCCTTTACTTCCGCCTTTGAAGCCGTAGTGCGCGACCTGATCGGCCCGGCCGACCTGGATCGCCTGATCGAAACCGACGGCAGCCTGCCCGCCGCGAACATCGACATGGAATTCGCGGAAGCCCTGGAGAGCGGGATCTGGGGACAGGGTTTCCTGGCGCCGGCGTTCTATGACGAATACGAAATCGCCGACCAGCGCATCGTGGGCGGCCGGCACCTGAAGCTACGCCTGCGCGCGCCGGACTCCGCGCGCGTGTTCAATGCCATTCTGTTCGGGCACGAAGAGCCGCTTCCGCCGCGCATCCGCGCGGTTTACCGAGTCCAGGTCAACGAGTTCAACGCCACCCGCTCGGTACAGTTGCTCGTTCAACACTGGCAGCCCGTCTCCTGAGTCCGGGTGCGGAAGCTGGGGTCGGGCGGACTACATCGGTTAGAATGTCGCGCTTTAAAGAATCGGAAATCACATGGAAGCGGAACGCCTCAACGCCCTTGCCAACCAGCTCGACGACCTCGATTCACGCACCAAAGAGCTGCGGAGGTATCTTTGACTTCGAAGGCAAACGCAACCGCCTGACCGAAGTCGTTCAGCTCGCCGAAGATCCCGCGATCTGGAACGATGCCAAGCGCGCCCAGGACCTGGGCCGCGAGCGCAAGCAGCTCGAATCCGTCGTCGCCACGCTGGAAAAGCTCGACCAGGGGTTGAGCGATTCACGCGACCTGTTCTCCATGGCCCGCACCGAGAATGACGACGGCGCCCTGAATTCCATCGCCGGCGACATAGCCGAGATGGAGAAAGTCGTGGCCGGCATGGAATTCCGGCGCATGTTTTCCAACCCGATGGACCCAAACAATTGTTTCCTCGACATCCAGTCCGGTTCCGGCGGAACCGAGGCGCAGGACTGGGCGTCGATGCTCGAGCGCATGTATCTGAAATTCTGCGACCGCCGCGGCTTTACGGTCGAAGTGCTCGAAGAATCCCCGGGCGATGTCGCCGGGCTCAAGAGTGCGGCGCTCAAGGTCACCGGGGATTACGCTTTCGGCACGCTACGCACTGAAAGCGGCGTGCACCGGCTGGTGCGCAAATCGCCGTTCGATTCGAATGCACGACGCCACACTTCATTTGCCAGCGTTTTCGTTTATCCCGAAGTCGACGATACCATCGAGATCGCCATCAATCCGGCGGACCTGCGTATCGACACCTTCCGCGCCAGCGGCGCCGGCGGCCAGCACATCAACAAGACCGACTCCGCCATCCGCATCACCCATAATCCGACGGGCATCGTTGTACAGTGCCAGAGCGACCGTTCCCAGCACCGCAATCGCGCGGAAGCGATGTCCATGCTGAAAGCGCGCCTGTACGAACTGGAAATGCGCAAACGCAACGAAGAGAAGCAGGCCATGGAAGATTCCAAGACCGACATCGGCTGGGGCCACCAGATCCGCTCCTATGTGCTCGACCAGTCGCGCATCAAGGATTTGCGCACCAACGTGGAACGAGGCGATACCCAGTCCGTGCTGGACGGCGATCTCGACGATTTCATCTCCGCAAGTCTGAAGCAAGGCGTATAGAACATGGAAGACAAGGAACAAGACACTCCGTCAGTCGACACCAATCAGATCATCGAAGAGCGCAAGGCGAAACTCCGGGTGCTGCGCGGCGAAGGCAATGCCTTTCCGAACGATTTCCGCCGCACCCACCTCGCTGCTGATTTGCATCGCGACTACGGCGCAAAGTCCAACGAGGAACTCGAGCCGGTAGAGATCAAAGTCGTGGTGGCGGGTCGCATGATGCTCAAGCGCGTCATGGGCAAAGCCAGTTTCGCCACGCTGCAGGACATGTCCGGCCGCATGCAGCTTTACATCAGCAACGACGTCACCGGCGAAGAAACTCACGCCAGCTTCAAGCATTGGGACCTGGGCGACATCCTTGGCGCCGAAGGCACGCTGTTCAAGACCAGGACCGGTGAGCTTTCAGTCAAGGTCACCGGGCTGCGCCTGCTCTCCAAATCGCTGCGTCCACTGCCGGAAAAATTTCACGGTCTCGCCGACCAGGAGCAGAAATACCGCCAGCGCTACCTGGATCTGATCACCAATCCGGAATCCCAACGCGTGTTCAAGGCGCGCTCGGGCATCATCCAGTCGATCCGCGAATTTTTCGTTGAGCGCGGCTATCTCGAGGTGGAGACGCCGATGATGCAGCCGATACCCGGCGGTGCGGCGGCAAAGCCCTTCGTGACGCATCACAATGCGCTAGACATGCAGCTCTACCTGCGCATCGCGCCAGAACTTTATTTGAAGCGCCTGGTGGTGGGTGGCATCGAGAAGGTGTTCGAGATCAACCGAAATTTCCGCAACGAAGGCATGTCCACCCGGCACAATCCCGAGTTCACCATGCTCGAATTTTACGAGGCCTACCAGGATTACCATTACCTGATGGACCTCACCGAAGAACTGCTACGCGGCCTTGCGCAAAAAGTGACTGGGGGCACGACCCTGAAATACCAGGGAACTTCCATCGACCTGGGTAAGCCGTTCGACCGCCTGACCATGGCCGAGGCTATCGGCAAGTACAACCCGAGATATACGCCGCAAGATCTGGCTACGATCGACAACCTGCGCAATGCACTCGAGGGCTTCAAAGTCGAAGTCTTCCCCACCGACGGATTGGGCCTGCTGCAGCTCAAGCTTTTCGAGCAGACCACCGAGGACAAACTGATGCAGCCGACGTTCATCGTCGCCCATCCCACCGATGTCTCGCCGCTGGCGCGCAGCAACGACCAGAACCCGGCCGTGACTGACCGCTTCGAGTTGTTCATCACCGGCCGCGAACTGGCCAATGGCTTCTCCGAACTGAACGATCCGGAAGACCAGGCCGCGCGTTTCCAGCAGCAGGTCCAGGCCAAGGAAGCCGGTGACGAGGAAGCGATGTACTACGACGCCGACTATGTCCGTGCCCTGGAGTATGGATTGCCGCCCACCGCGGGCGAAGGCATCGGCATCGACCGCCTGGTCATGCTGTTCACCGATAGCGCCAGCATCCGCGACGTCATCTTGTTTCCCCAGATGCGGCCCGAATAGAACAACGCATCACCGCAAAGACGCAAAGAGCGCGAAGGAAGACATAAATTGCGGATCCAGGAAACAGCGTGCAAAAATAGAACTTGCTCGTCACCTTGAATTCGAAATACCCATACCTTTCATGATCGTCAGTTCCTGCTCTCCTTTGCGTCCTTTGCGTCTTTGCGGTGAAATGGTTTGACTACTATGCACCCGAATCCAGCTACTCCTACAGTGCTCTGGCAACCTTCGAAGGAGCGCATTGCGCGCTCCAACGTCAGCGCCTTCATCAAGCTGGTCAACAAGCGCTGGCAGGCTGGGGTTGCCGATTCGGATGCGTTGTTTGAATGGTCGGTCAGCCAGCCGGAGCAATTCTGGATCGCGGTATGGGATTTCTGCGGGGTAATCGCGGAGCGCCGCGGCGAACGTGTTCTCGTCGATGGCGACAAGATGCCTGGCGCGCAGTGGTTTCCCGATGCAACACTGAATTTCGCGGAGAACCTGCTGCGCCGGCGCGATGACGAAGACGCCATGGTGTTCTGGGGCGAGGACAAGGTCCGCCGCCGCATGAGCTTCGCGGAAGTCTACGACGCCGTTTCGCGCACGGCACAAGCCATGACTGTGGCCGGCGTCAAGCAAGGTGATCGCGTCGCGGCCTTCATGCCGAACATGCCCGAGACGATCATTTTCATGCTCGCGGCGTCGAGTATCGGGGCGATCTGGTCGTCGTGCTCACCCGATTTCGGTGTACAAGGTGTGCTCGATCGCTTCGGCCAGATCGAGCCGGCCATTCTGTTCGCGGTTGAGGGCTATTACTACAACGGCAAGGTCATCGACACTCTGCCGCGCATCGCGGAAATCGCGAAGAACCTGCCGTCGTTGAAGTGCGCCGTGATTGTGTCTTACACGCGCGATCGTCCGGACATCGCCCTCATTCCGAAGGCAATCCATCTGGAGGATTTCGTCGGTCGCTATAAGGGCAAGACCATCGCTTTCAGGCAACTGCCATTCAATCACCCGCTCTACATCCTGTATTCGTCGGGCACCACAGGTGTACCGAAATGCATCGTGCATGGCGCCGGCGGCACCTTGCTGCAACACCTCAAGGAACACCAGCTGCACACCGACCTTAAACGCGGCGACCGGCTGTTCTATTTCACCACCTGCGGCTGGATGATGTGGAACTGGCTGGCGAGCGGGCTCGCGACAGGCGCGACTTTGCTGCTCTATGACGGCTCGCCGTTCTATCCCGGCCCTGACATCCTGTTCGATCTTGCCGACGACGAGCGCATGACCGTGTTCGGCACCTCGGCCAAATATATCGACGCGTTGAACAAGGCCGGTGCCAGGCCGGTGGAGACCCACTCTCTGGTCACATTGAAGGCCATGGCTTCGACCGGTTCGCCACTGGTAGCGGAGGGTTTCGACTACGTTTATCGCGCGATCAAAAAGGATTTATTGCTGTCCTCGATCTCGGGCGGAACCGACATAGTTTCCTGTTTCGTGCTCGGCAACCCCACCTTGCCCGTATATCGCGGCGAAATCCAGTGCCGCGGATTCGGCCTGGCCGTAAAAGTTTTCGATGACGACGGCAAAGCGGTAACCGGCGCAAAGGGCGAACTGGTCTGCACTTCGCCCTTCCCCTCCATGCCGATTTATTTCTGGAGCGATCCCGAAAGCGCCAAGTATCGTGCCGCCTATTTCGATCGTTTCCCCGGCGTCTGGTGCCACGGCGACTACATGGAATTGACCGACCGGGGAACTTGCATCATCTACGGGCGTTCCGACGCGACCCTCAATCCGGGCGGCGTGCGCATCGGCACAGCGGAAATCTACCGCCAGGTCGAGCGCCTGGAAGAAGTGGTCGAGAGCCTGGTGATCGGTCAGGACTGGGACAACGACGTTCGCGTCGTCCTGTTCGTGCGGCTGCGCGAAAACCTGCTGCTCGACGACGGTTTGACGAAAAAAATCAAGGACCAGATCCGCAGCAACACCACGCCCCGCCATGTCCCTGCCAAAATCGTGCAGGTCTCGGATATCCCCCGCACCAAGAGCGGCAAGATCGTCGAACTCGCGGTGCGCAACGTCGTGCACGGCAATGCGGTGAAAAATCTGGAGGCGCTAGCCAATCCTGAGGCATTGGAGCATTTCAAGGATCGCGCCGAGCTGAGGAGCTAGGGGTCAGTAAATTTTGGGCGCGCCTGCGGTATCCAGTTCCCTTACTCTCTCCTCTCCCGTAGCGCACTTAGCGCTTAGCACCCAGACACCGCGCCACGCCAGCGTGCGTGGACTGCTCGTGGCGGCGGATCAGGCCTTGCACAAGGCGAAAAGCGCTGGCAGGAATCGCGTGGTGGTCGACGCTGGTGCAGGCAAGGCCTGAGATTTCCTCCACCGGTCACCAGAACTTCCACCATGTGCCACGCTGCCCGAGCTTGACCGCCGTCTCCGGAAAATTGGCATTCAATGTTCGATTGGCATCGTCGCGCAGATCATTCAGTCCCATCCCGTCGTAGGCTTTCACCAGCACTGCCAGGGCGCGTTCGATCGCCGGCGCGCGCGGATAGTTGGTCAGGGCGTATTGAGCCCGGTTGACGGCCGCGACGTAGGCCCCCCTGCGCAGGTAATACTCGGCAACGTTCACCTCGGCAGAGGCCAGAGCGTTCACCAGGTAGCTCATTCGCGCAGTCGCATCGGCCGCGTAACGGCTTTGCGGAAAACGCGTGACCAGTTCGCGGAACGCATCGAATGCGTCCTGGGCCGCCCGCGGATCCCGTTCGGTCATGTCCTTGACGGTGATGTAACCCATTATTCCCATGTCGTCGTTGAAGTTGATCCGCCCCTTCAGGTAGTAGGCATAGTCGACGTTCGGGTGGTCCGGATGCATCTTGATGAAGCGGTCGCAGGCCGCGAGTGCCTGTGCGACTTCGTTGTCCTTCCAGTAGGCATAGGCGCTCTCGATCTGGGCCATCTGCGCATAGCGCCCGTACGGATAGCGCGCTTCCAGCTTCCCGTAATAGCCGACCGCTTTCTGGTAGTTCTTGCTCTCGAGTTCCTCGCGGGCAGCGCTGTAGATGCGCTCCGGCCCCCAGTTCTTGGTTTCGTCGAACGCATCCGACGCGCACCCCGCAACCAGCAGCAGTGCAAGAATCGCTAAACTACGTTTCATGTCTGATTCCACAAAAAGTTTGCCGGATTATATAGAAATCCCCGCCTCAGGCCGGCATCAGCGTCTCGCCGTTCCCGCCGATTGCGCCGGATTGCGCTTCGACCAGGCCCTTGCCCGCCTGATGCCGGAGTATTCGCGCAACCGTCTGCAGGAATGGATGCGCAGCGGACACATTACTCTCGACGGCAGCGCCGTATCGGCCAAGACCAAGGTCTGGGGCGGCGAGACGGTCGTCGTTGCGCCCCAGACCCTGCCCTCGACCACCGAGCACGCCGCCGAAGAAATTCCCCTGACAGTGGTCTTCGAGGATGCGGACATCCTGGTGATCGACAAGCCGGCCGGCCTGGTGGTTCACCCGGGCAGCGGCAACTGGAGCGGCACGTTGCTCAACGCCCTTCTGCGCCATGCCCCTGCCGTGGCGGGCGTGCCTCGCGCCGGCATCGTCCACCGCCTTGACAAGGACACCAGCGGGCTCCTTGTCGTTGCCAAGACCATTCCCGCGCAGGTTGCCCTGGTGCGCCAACTGCAGGCGCGCTCGGTGACACGGGAATACGTCGCCCTTGTGCATGGCGCACTAACACGCGAAGGCGCCGTAGACGCGCCGATCGGCCGCCATCCAGTGCATCGCACACGCATGGCGGTCGTCGCCCGGGGCAAGCCGGCCAAGACCTATTATTTTCCGGTGCAGCATGGCGCCGGCTGGTCGCACGTGCGCTGCCGGCTCGAAACCGGCCGAACCCACCAGATTCGCGTGCACCTGAGTTCGATCGGCCACCCGCTGATCGGCGATCAGGTATACGGCAGCCCCCAACGCAAGGCGGCTTTGCCGGCGGCGGCGCTGGATTTCCCCAGGCAGGCGTTGCACGCCGCCAGGCTGGCGCTGATTCATCCCGCCAGCGGGGAAGCACTGGCGTGGGAGTCGCCGGTGCCCGCCGACATCGTGGCCCTCATCGACGCACTGAAACATGAAGCGGCCTGAAGACTGGATCGTCCCCGAGTGGCCAGTGCCGGCGCGTGTTCGCGCGCTCATCACCACGCGCAATGGCGGCCGAAGCAGCGGGCCTTACGCCAGCATGAACCTGGGTCAGCGCGTGGATGACGATCCAGCGGTCGTTGCCGCCAATCGTGGTTTGCTGCGACATTTCCTGCCGGCCGAGCCGAAGTGGCTGAATCAGGTACACGGCACCGGCGTCGTGGACGCGGAATCGGTCGGCGAACCCGTCGCGGCGGATGCGTCGGTTGCAACTAAGCCGGGTTGTGTCAGCGCCATCATGATTGCGGACTGCCTGCCCGTGCTGTTTGCGGAGCGCAGCGGCGGCGCAGTGGCGGCAGCCCATGCGGGTTGGCGCGGGCTGGCTGCAGGCATCCTGGAAAACACCGTGCATGCGCTCGACGTCAAGCCGCAGGATGTGCTGGCCTATCTAGGCCCCGCCATCGGGCCCGCGGCATTCGAAGTCGGGAACGAAGTCCGTGAGGCCTTTATGGCCGTCGATCCGGGCGCCGGCTACGCGTTTCGCCCGTACAAGCCAGACAAATGGCTTGCCGACCTCTTCATACTTGCGCACCAGCGCCTCGCCCGCGCGGGCGTATCGAATGTATATGGCGGCGGACAATGCACTTATTCAAACCCGGCGCGCTTCTTCTCCCACCGGCGCGACAAGGTCTCGGGGCGCATGGCCGCGCTGATCTGGCTCGAGGACTGAATGACGGACTTGGCAGGCCCGCTATACTGCGTCGTTTGCTCACTTGTCCGGTTCCCATGTCCACCCTTGCCTGGATCATCGTCGCGTCGGTCGCCGGCGCGTTTCTGAGCGTAGTCGCCGCCGCCGTACTCGCGCTGCGCGCCTCCGCGCATCAGGTGCCGATGCTGATCAGCTACGCCATTGGCGCGCTGCTCGGCGCGGTGTTCCTGGAAATCCTGCCGCACGCCTTCGAGCAAAGCAGGAGCGCGCACAACCTCGCCGCCGTCATCCTCGGTGGCATCCTGTTCTTCTTCGTCCTGGAGAAACTGGTGCTGTGGCGGCATTGCCACACGGAGGAGTGCGAGGCACACGACCATCATGTCGAGGCGAACGACCACGGCCGCAGCGGCATGATGATCATGGTCGGAGACACCATTCACAACTTCGTCGACGGCATCCTGATTGCTGCGGCTTTCATGGCCGATACGGGACTGGGCATCGTCACGGCGCTGGCGATCATCGCCCACGAGATACCACAGGAAGTCGGCGACTTTGTCATCCTGCTGCATTCCGGCTTCAGTAAAACCAAAGCATTCGCATTCAACCTGATTTCCAGTGGCGCGACCCTGCTCGGCGGCCTCCTCGCCTACTACGCGTTGCGCTCCTTGCAGGACTGGGTGCCCACGCTGCTTGGCTTGGCGGCGGCGAGCATGATCTACGTGGCGGTGGCCGACCTGATTCCCGGCTTGCACCGGCGTCCTGAATTGCGCGCGACCGTGGAGCAGGTGGTGCTGATCTGCGTGGGCATCGGTTCAATCGCACTGGTGAGGTTCTTCGTCAGCGGCATCGCATGACGCCGCACGCCGCCTGCGCTGGGGCGTGCCAACGATCCACAGGAACAAACCCAGCGGCAGGATGCCGTAGCAAAACAGCGTCACCAAGCCCGACAGGAAGCTTGTCGAGGTGATCGCCATCATGATGATGACGAAGAGCCAGCCGATAGCGACGATGTACACGGGGCGGGCTTGACTCACGCGAATGGGCAGACAAGAATTCTAACTGCTTCATTCCTCCCACGCGCCCGAACTTTCAACGGCCAATGACCTCTTCCGCCAAGCCCACGAGCGACGTGCTGCAGGAAATCAATCGCGCCAATGCCGGCATGCTTGAAAAACTCATCCGCGACCTGCCCGTGGCCTTGGGCACGCCGGATGTTGCGGCCCTCATGCGCGTACTCGCGACTGCCGACCCCGGGCAGCTCGCCAAACTGCGCGCCCTCGAAGAATCGTTCTATCGCGACCACTTCACGCTGTGGGGACAACTTTCCGCGCCGGCCGGGAACGGCGCAATTCCAGCGGCGCAGGCCGACACCCGGTTCGCAGCGGCGGAATGGCAACTCCCCTTCTTCCAATACCTGCGGCAGGCCTATCAGCTGAACGCGAAATTTCTCCTCGAACTCGGCAACCTCGCTGACCTGGAGCCGCACGCCAGGCGTCGCCTGCAATTCCAGTTGCGCCAGCTCGCAGATGCGATGGCGCCGAATAACTACGCGGCAACCAACCCGGAAGTCATCAAACGCGCCGCGCAAACCGGCGGGGAGAGCCTCGCGCAAGGCATGAAACTGCTCGCCGACGACGTTGCTCGCGGACGCATTTCCATGACGGACGAGCAGGCGTTCGAAGTCGGCCGCAACCTTGCGGTAACGCCGGGCGCGGTGGTGTTCGAAAACGAAGTCATGCAGTTGATCCAGTATTCACCGACGACCGCGCATGTCTACGAAACTCCGCTGCTGATCGTGCCGCCGTTCATCAACAAGTACTACATCTTCGACCTGCAGCCGGAGAATTCCTTCGTGCGTTTCTGCGTCGAGCAGGGCCTCAGCACGTTCATCGTATCGTGGCGCAATATCCCTGCGGAACTCGGGCATCTCGGCTGGGACGACTACATCGAACAAGGCGTGCTGGCTCCGCTGCAGGTAATCAAGGCGATCTGCGGCGCCGACAAGGTCAACGCGCTGGGTTTTTGCGTCGGCGGTACCCTGCTCTCCTGCACACTGGCGGTGATGGCGGCGCGCAACGACGAGTCTGTCGCTTCCCTGACCTTGCTCGCGACACTGCTGGATTTTACAGAGCCGGGGGAAATCAGCGTCTTCGTCGACCGCGAATTCGTCGAGCGCAGCGAACAGGAGTTCGGCGAATCTGGGGCGATGTCGGGAAGCAAGCTCGCGAACACGTTTGCGGCGCTGCGCGCCAACGACCTGATCTGGCACTTCGTCGTCAACAACTATCTGAAGGGCAAGCCGCCGCGCGCCTTCGACCTGCTGTACTGGAATGCCGACGGCAGCAATCTCCCCGGGCGCCTCTATGCCTGGTATCTGCGCAACATGTACCTCGAGAATAATCTGAAAAATCCCGGTAGACTCGAAGTGTGCGGCGTTCCGCTTGATCTCGGCACGATCACCCTCCCCGCCTACATTCTTGCAACGCGGGAAGACCATATCGTTCCATGGAAGTCCGCACATGAAAGCGCCCGGTTGCTGGGCGGGCCGACCGAATTCGTGCTGGGTGCGAGCGGCCATGTCGCGGGGATCGTGAATCCGGCCGCAAAAAAACGCCGCCATTTCTGGATCAATGCGTCGCCAGACGCGGACGCGGATGCGTGGCTGGTTGGCGCAACGCAGCAAGCCGGCAGCTGGTGGCCGCACTGGGCCGCTTGGTTGAGCAGCCGGTCAGGCGAACGGGTGCCCGCGGCGTATTTGGGCAATGCGCAATATCCGGCGATCGAAGCCGCGCCGGGTCGGTATGTGAGGGAGAAATCGGCTTAGCAGCACCGGGCAGGAAAATAAAAACGAATTGAGGAGGAAGACGATCATGGCAAAAAGAATTGTTGTTGTAACCGGGGGCATGGGGGGATTGGGCGAATCCATCTGCACCAAAATGGCAGATGCGGGCTACTCCGTCGTGACGACCTACTCGCCGGGAAACAAGACGGCATCCGAGTGGCTCGCGGGCATGAAGAAGCGCGGCTATGATTTTCACGGGTATGCGGTCGACGTGGCCGATTTTGACTCGAGCGCGGCGTGCCTGAAAAAGGTGCACGCGGAAGTCGGTCCGGTCGACGTGCTGGTCAACAACGCCGGCATCACGCGCGACATGACATTCAAGAAAATGGCCAAAGCGGACTGGGACGCAGTCATTCGCACCAATCTCGACAGCGTGTTCAATATGACCAAGCAGGTGCTCGACGGCATGGTCGATCGCGGTTGGGGCCGCATCATCAACGTGTCATCGGTCAACGCCCAGAAAGGCGCGTTCGGACAGACCAACTACTCCGCCGCCAAAGCGGGCATGCACGGCTTCACCAAGGCGCTGGCCTATGAGGTGGCGCGCAAGGGCGTGACGGTCAATACCATTTCGCCCGGCTACATCGGCACCAAGATGGTCACCGCGATTCCCCAGGACATTCTGGATTCGAAGATCCTGCCGCAGATCCCGCTGAATCGGCTCGGACTGCCTGCAGAAGTGGCGGGGTTGATCATTTACCTGGCTTCCGATGAAGCCGCCTTCGTCACCGGCGCCAATATTTCAATCAACGGCGGGCAGCATATGTCCTAAAAGCCGTGACTATCGTGACGGTCGTGTGTAACGATTTGTACGGCTTTACCCAGTCACGAAAGTCACGCAGTCCCTGCCCTTGTCCCTGCCCTTGTCCCTGACGTTTCATGTCATCCCGGTGACCTTTTGTGCACTGATTAAGGGAAAAAAAACCCCGGTGAGTTACCACCGGGGTTGAACCTTTACCAAAGGAAAACCTTTAGATAAAGGGGGAGGAGCCTTGAATCCGTTACTTCGCGGAGCCCTTCACTACCTGAGCCGTCGCCTCTGCGGCCGCCCGTACATTGGCATCCGCGTATCCGGCTGTCTGTCTGACAGCCTTCGAAATTCCTTCTATGACCGACTTCGCATTCGCCATCGCCGCCTTGGCAGCGACCGCCGTGGCTTCCGGCTGCGGGATCGAAGAGGCCTTCAACACTTCATCGACCCATTCTTCGACTTCTTGACCAGTACTGAGCAATGTCTGTTCCAGGAGGTTACCCAACTTGCCCGATGCGTCCCCGACGATCTCGTACACGTTGCGGGAATAGCCCGACACCTTGTCCAGGGCAGCCCGGGCCTGACCACTGGTCCAATTCGAAAATGCAGCCTGGTCGTGCACCGAAGTCAGGTTCGGCACCGTTGCCACCGCTTCCTGCAGTAGCGATCGAGTGGCCTCGAGATTTAGCTTGACCAACATTTCCCACGCGCCGAATCCGATCTGAAATGCCTGAACCGCAGTCTCCATCTGTTTCTTGTTCAGTGCGACAAATTGCTCAGCAGCTTGATTCATGTCGTAACCTCATATTTTTAATAAGTAAAACTGGTTTTCCCTGATCGGCTCGCGAGTCTCTTGCTGCGATGCATCAGAAGCATGGTAGGCATCGCAAAAAAGGGTGTCAAATATTTCTTTCGCGACGCATAAACTTTAGTAAAACCTAATTTTCATATGGTTATAATGCCCGTCTCGCGCGCTGCCGCAGACCTTTCGCCAGACTCTCCAACTATGAATGCAGAGCAACTTTCCGGACTGCACAAAAATGACTGAAGAACTCCGCCTGATAAAGAAATATCCGAATCGCCGCTTGTACGACACGGCCACCAGCAGCTACATCACGCTCGCTGACGTGAAGCAGCTCGTACTCGACCAGGTGATTTTCAAAGTGGTCGATGCGAAGAGCGAAGAAGACCTTACACGCGCCATCCTGCTGCAGATCATCCTTGAGGAAGAAAGCGCGGGGGCACCGATGTTTTCGTCGGACATGCTGTCGCAAATCATTCGCTTCTATGGCAATGCCATGCAAGGCATGATGGGTAGCTACCTGGACAAGAACATCCAGACCTTCGTCGAGATCCAGCGCAGATTGAAGGAGCAAAGCGTGCCGAAGTTCGGCGACAATCCGATCCTGAACGCAGAAGCCTGGAGCCAGTTCGTGAAAATGCAGGGCCCGACGATACAGGGCCTGATGTCGAGCTACCTCGAGCAAAGCGCAACCACTTTCCTCGATATGCAGCAACAGCTGCAGAAGCAGGCCCGCTCGATTTTCGGCAACTTCCCGTTCGGCAGCAATTTCGCCGGCGCCGCGGGCGAAGGCAAGCCGGATGCTCCCGCCCCCGAGCCGGAGGCCTTCAAGCAGCCGCAGAAAAAGACCGTTTCCTGAATATAAAGCCAAGAATTCGTACGGCGCGGAACTGCCGGTTCCGCGCCGTTTTTCATCCGGTCACCGCATGAGCGCCGTCAAGACCTCTCCCCGCAGCAAACCCGCATCGCAACCCAGGGTCGGCTTCGTTTCGCTCGGCTGCCCGAAGGCGCTGGTTGATTCGGAGCGCATCCTCACGCAACTGCGCGCCGAGGGCTATCTCATCTCCGGCAATTACCAGGACGCGGACCTTGTCGTGGTGAATACCTGCGGCTTCATCGACGCGGCAGTCGAAGAATCCCTCGACGCCATCGGCGAGGCGCTCGCCGAGAATGGCAAGGTCATCGTCACCGGCTGTCTCGGCGCCAAGGGCGACGTGGTCAAGCAGGCGCATCCGCAAGTCCTCGCGGTTACCGGCCCGCATGCCACCGACCAGGTCATGCGCGCGGTGCACGATCATCTGCCCATGCCCCACGATCCTTTCGCGGACCTCGTGCCGCCGCAAGGTATCAAGCTCACGCCGAAACATTTCGCCTATCTGAAGATCTCCGAAGGCTGCAACCATCGCTGCACCTTCTGCATCATTCCCTCCATGCGCGGTGACCTGGTCAGCCGCCCGGTCGGCGAAGTCATGCAGGAGGCGGAAAACCTGGTGAAGGCCGGCGTCAAGGAATTGCTCGTGATTTCACAAGACACCAGCGCCTACGGTGTCGATATCAAATACCGTACCGGCTTCTGGGGCGGCAGGCCGTTGAAGACGCGCATGACGGATCTGGCGCAGGCGCTAGGCGAACTCGGCGTATGGGTGCGCTTGCATTACGTCTACCCTTACCCGCACGTCGACGAAGTCCTGCCGCTGATGGCGGACGGAAAAATCCTGCCGTACCTCGATGTGCCGTTCCAGCATGCGAGCCCGCGCATCCTCAAGCTGATGAAGCGCCCGGCAGATGCGGAGAACAACCTGGAACGCATTCGTGCGTGGCGCGAAATCTGCCCCGACCTCACCATCCGCAGCACCTTCATTGCCGGTTTCCCCGGCGAGACTGAAGCGGAATTTTCCGCGCTGCTGGAATTCCTCGAAGAAGCCCAGCTCGACCGGGTCGGTTGTTTCGCCTATTCCCCGGTCGACGGTGCAACTGCCAATGCGCTGCCCGATGCGGTGCCGGATGAGGTGCGCGAAGAACGCCGCGCCCGCTTCATGGCCACACAGGAAAAAATTAGCGCGCAACGCCTCAAGCGCAAAGTCGGCAGCACGCTGACAGTGCTGGTGGACGAAGCCGGGAACAACAAGGCCGTCGGTCGCTCCATTGCGGACGCGCCGGAAATCGACGGTGTCGTGCATATCCGCAAGGCCGCGGACACCAAGGCCGGCGACTTCGTCAAAGTACGCATCGCTCGGGCTGACACGCACGACCTGCACGGCGAACTGGTCTCCTGACCATGCTGGAGCGGCTGAAAACCTGGGCCGCAGCCCTCAAACGCGACGCGCTCGTCCTCTGGTTCGCCTCGCGCGATCCGCGGGCACCGTGGTACGCAAAATGGCTGGCGGTCTTCATCGTCGCTTACGCGCTCTCGCCCATCGACCTGATTCCCGATTTCATTCCGATCGTCGGCTACCTCGACGAAATCATCCTGCTCCCCGGCGCGATCTGGCTCGTCTTGAAGCTGATGCCGCGTCAGGTTCTGCTGGATGCCCGCGCCCGCGCGCAAGCGTGGCTCGAAGCGCGCCGTCCCCGCCCGCGCAACTGGATTGCCGCGGCGGCCATCGTGCTGCTGTGGATTGTCGCGATGTGGGCGCTCTGGGTCTGGCTCATCCGCCCGCACTTTAATACCTAAAGATATTTGCCACAGAGGACACAGAGGAAAGCGAAAAAACGATACTGGAGTATTCCGTAACTTTCTGGTTCGTCGCAGAGGTCCACGTGAAGGCTACGGTTCCGACGTCTAAATTACTTTTGGTTCTGACTTTCTCTGTGAGCTCTGTGTCGTCTGTGGCAAATTACTTGACGTAGACGTAGATCAAGCCGCCGCGCTGGCGATTTGACGATAGAAATCGAGCACGTCCGACTGCTCCCGCGTACGGCGCATCGGCGGCAGGCTGCGCCAAATGCGTTTGCCGTATTGTTTTGTGATGAGGCGCGGATCGCAAATCATCAGCACGCCTCGATCGTTCTCGTCGCGTATCAGGCGGCCAGCGCCCTGCTTCAGCGTAATCACCGCCTGCGGTAACTGGTATTCCATAAAAGCATTGCGCCCTTCAGCATTGATCCTCTCGATGCGTGCGGCGAGTACCGGATCATCCGGTGGCGAAAAGGGCAGGCGGTCGATGATCACCAATGACAATGCTTCGCCCCGCACGTCCACGCCCTCCCAGAAAGACTGGCTACCCAGTAATACCGCATTGCCAAGCTTGCGGAAGCGCTCCAGTAATTCCGAGCGAGAGCCTTCGCCCTGCATGAGTAACGGATACTCCATGCCCATTTTCTTCATGCCGGTTTCCATGATATCGCGCGCTTCACGCATTGCCCGCAAACTCGTGAACAGGAAGAATGTGCGACCCTGGGCCGCTTCGATAACGGGCAGCGCCGCTTCAACCGCCTTGCGCGTATAGCCCTCCGCGTTCGGCTCGGGCAATCCTTCCGGAACGTAGAGCAACGCCTGGTTTGCGTAGTCGAAGGGACTTTCCCAGAATGCGGTGGTGGCGTCTGCCAACCCCATTTCACGCTGGTAATGGGAAAAATTGCCCTGCACTGACAATGTCGCCGATGTAAAAATCCATGCGCGCGGATTGCCGGTAATCTGGCGATGGAAGATATCCGCGATCGACAGCGGTGTCGCGTTCAAGTGCACTGAACCACCGAAGATCTCGATCCAGCGCACCCACGATTTGTCCTCGTCCTCCCACCAGCGGGCCAGACCGCCGAGCAAATCGATGCCACGGGTCCAGCACTTCTGCAATCCTTCCGAACGGTTGGCCTGAGACTCCAACAGCGCAGTCAGGTCGGTCAATCGCGTCACGGCCAGGTCCAGCGCTTCCTTGAAAGCCGGATTGATCTGCGCCGCGGCTAACGGCTGCCGGCCGGCATCCTCGCGAAACTGCAAGCGCAGATCGCGTGCCGCCTTTTCCAATGCCGACGAGGCCTCCGGCAGCGCGGCATTGTCCTTCGCGGAAGTTGCCGCCTCGATGCGCGTATCGCGCGCGAGCTCGACGAGCTGGCTGCTCGACACGCTCTCGCCGAAAAACAGGCTGGCCGTTTCGGGCAATTGATGAGCTTCGTCAAAGATAACCGTGTTGCACGCCGGCAAGAGTTCCGCCACGCCCTCGTCGCGCAACACCACATCGGCGAAGAACAGATGATGGTTCACCACCACGACATCGGCTTCCATTGCCTGCTTGCGTGCTTCCATGACGAAGCAATCCTTGTAGTTCGGACAGTCACCGCCGAGGCAGTTCTCGCGCGTCGAGGTCACTTGCGGCCATACGGTCGCGTCTTCCGGCACTTCCGCCAGACCGCCGCGATCCCCGGTCTTGCTGGTCTTGGCGTAGGACTCGATGCGCGCGAGATAGACCACGTCGTCGCGATTGAGGAAGCGCCCGTCGTTCTTGGCGCGCTCCAGGTGGTAATGGCAGACATAATTGGCGCGGCCCTTGAGCAGCGCCACGGTGACCGGCGCCTGCAGTGCGTTGCGCACCATGGGAATGTCGCGATTGTAGAGCTGGTCCTGCAGCGTCTTGGTACCCGTCGAGACAATCACTTTGCCGCCTTTTGACAACGCCGGCACGAGGTAGGCAAAGGTTTTGCCCGTGCCGGTGCCGGCCTCGGCGATGAGCAGTCCCCTGGTTTCGATGGCCTGCAGGACTGCCAGGGCCATTTCCAGTTGCTGCGGACGCAGACGGTAGCCGGGTATGGTGCCGGCAAGCGGGCCGGAATCGTCGAAGAAGTGCTGCAGGTCTGCGGTCAAGATAGGACGCATCTTAACGTGAGCCGAAGACGCAGGTCGATGAATCCGGGAAACTCCAGGCGGGAGGACAAGGAAGAAAACCGCGCCGCCATTCTCGAGATCGATCCCGCCACCGGCAACACCCGCTTGTTCGCGTCCGGCTTGCGCAATCCGAACGGCATGAGCTGGCAACCGCAAAGCGGCGTGCTGTGGACCGTGGTGAACGAGCGCGACGAAATCGGCAACGACCTCGTGCCCGACTATATGACCTCGGTCAAAGCAGGCGCCTTCTACGGCTGGCCTTACAGCTATTACGGCCAGCATGTCGATGAACGCGTCAAACCGCCGCGCCCTGATTTAGTGGCGAGGTCCATCGCGCCCGACTACGCGCTGGGCCCCCATACGGCATCACTCGGGCTCGTCTTCTACGACGGCAAACTCCTGCCCGCGCATTATGCGAACGGCGCGTTCGTCGGCCAGCACGGCTCGTGGAATCGCAAACCTTCCAGCGGTTACAAGGTGATCTTCGTGCCGTTTGCAAATGGCCGCCCCAATGGCGACGCCGAAGATATTCTCACCGGCTTTCTGACGGCGGACGGCGATGCATACGGCCGCCCGGTCGGCGTCGCGTTGGACAAAGCGGGTGCGCTACTCGTCGCCGACGACGTCGGCAACACCATCTGGCGCGTCACGCCAGCGACGAGACAGGCGTCTTCTCAGCGCTGACTTATCAAATTCTTCGAACGTAAATCTCACCACGCGCGGCAAGCGGCACACATCCCTACAGGCGCATATGAGTGTTCCCTTGATGCACGAAGGACACGAATACCCTACGTGCGCAGCACGTCGGAGTACCCTTTTAGGGTCACGAAGAAAAACAATTCATATGCGCGTTTCGTGTAGAAGCAGGAACACGCGAATGGCTGCTCGCGCGCGATGACCATGTGGCGGACAACCCAAAATAAAGCAATGATGCAAGTCCGGAATGGTAGACGGCGTCCGCTTTTAAAGAGAATCGAGAGGGCTTAATACGCCCTTACCGCCCCGGTTGAGTACGTGCGTATAACTCATAGTCGTCGAAACATCGGAGTGGCCTAACAGCTCCTGTACCGTCCGTATGTCGTAACCGGATTGCAACAGATGTGTAGCAAACGAATGGCGCAGCGTGTGAGGAGTCGCGAACTTGGCTACCATTCGGAAGTCAATGGCCCAGTCTAAGAACACATCGAAGCCGAAGGCCTCTTGCGGCAGCAGCGCGAGGCGCGCGCCCGCGACGCTGCGGTCGACCAGCGGCGCCGGGTTTGAATTCGAGGACCTGATAAGCGCCTGGCAATTGGTGAAGGCCCTGTCAGGTGAGCAGGCACCGGGTATCGGCGTCGTCACGCAGGCCCAAGCCCAAGTCTCGACCTTGGGGTGGCGCATCGACGACCTGCTGCTGACGGCGCAGGCGACCGGCGCGACGCATCGGCTCGCGATCTCGGTGAAGGGCAATCTACAGGTCACCGCGGCTGGCCTCCCCGTTGACTTCGTGACGCGCGCCTGGGAACAGTGGCGTGACCCGCAGGGGCCGTTCAACCGCGCGACCGACGGACTGGCTTTGGTGACGCTCGGCACCCATCAGGCGTTCGACCCGGCGTGGCGAGAAGTGAAGAACGCGTGCAGCGGCACGGGTACGGCGCTCACGATGAGCCGCATCCGCAGCAACACGAGGCAGTCGCACGTCTTCGACAGCGTCCAGAAGCCCGGCGGCGCGTCCGACGAAGAGACCATCGAGCTCATTCGCCGCCTGCACGTGCTGCCGACCGACTTGCAGTTCGCGCACTCCGAGAACGAGACCCAGGCTATCGCGCTATGCCGTCGCTTGCTCGCGTCTGGCCGTGACGACGAAGCGCAGGCTCTCTGGAAGGGGCTCATAAACGTCGCGAAAGAGGTGCGACTTCGCAGCGGGACCATCACCGTCCCGGACCTGTTGTCCTTGCTCCGGGGCCAGTTCGGCCTCCGCCATCACCCAGACTTTGAGAGTGATTGGGAGACGCTCTCCAACATCACCGCGGACCACAAGGCGCGAGTAGAGACGAAGCTGCCCTCAGGCTATGCCGTGCCCCGTACGGCCGAGAAAGCGTCGTTCCAGGCAGCGGTCGCCGACAACCCGGTCACCGTGGTCTTCGGCGAGTCGGGCTCGGGCAAGTCGGCGCTGGTCAAGTCGGTGTTGGACGGCGCGTACCCATCTTGGAACCAGGTGTGGTTCGGTCCGGAAGACCTGAAGACGGCGCTCAGCGCGGCGCGCCGCGGCGCCCTTCCCCTGACGCATGAACTTTCGCTTGTGCTGAACGCCACGGTGA
Source organism: Betaproteobacteria bacterium (assembly GCA_043758735.1). Taxonomy (GTDB): domain Bacteria; phylum Pseudomonadota; class Gammaproteobacteria; order Burkholderiales; family JACQAP01; genus JACQAP01. Next base: position 487 of record JAYVMZ010000135.1, on the reverse strand, counting down.
AGCCGCAGAACGTGCTGGTCATCGACTCTGCGGAACGCATCGAGGCCGGCGAGTTCGTCGGCGCGCGTCAAGCTGCTTCAAGCCATTTTGCCGAATGACGGCGAAGAGACCGAGGGTGTGTGGCGGGTCGTCATCGTCACGCAGACGCAGAGTTGGGTCGAAGGCGAAGAGACGATACTCGGCGGGCGGAAAGCGCGCCTGGTCGAGGTCGAGGCGCTCAAGAGCGATGCTGTGAAGTTGGGGCTTCTCCCGTCGCCCACCTTGGGCTGGTTGGTCGCGCATGACGACACCATCGCGGCGCTGACGAACCTGCGGACACTGGCGTGGGTCATTAAGGCTGGCGCGGCGCTGGGGTCGAACGCCGGTGGACTGGCGTCTCACACCGCCATCGCCGACCGCCTCTGGAAGTATTGGACGAAGGACCGCGCCGACGTGCAGGCGTTGATGATGCGCCTCGCCCAGCGAGAAGCATCGTTCGAGCGCAGCT
>JAYVMZ010000134.1:0-8743 GCA_043758735.1 Betaproteobacteria bacterium | reverse complement strand
GTCCGCGTTGCGGATGATCTTGATGACCTTGTCCACGTTCAGCAGCACGATCATGCGGCCTTCGAGCACGTGGATGCGGTCGAGCACCTGCGCGAGGCGGTGCTTCGTGCGGCGGGTCACCGTTTCGAAACGGAATCGGATCCACTCGGAAATGACGTCGCTCAGGTTTTTGCTTGTCGGCCGGCCATCGAGCCCGACCATCACCAGGTTGATCGAGACGTTGCCTTCCATGCTAGTCTTGGCGAGCAGCAGGTTGACGAAGTCGGTCTCATCGACTTTCGAGGTCTTCGGCTCGAACACCAGGCGCACAGGATGCGTGCGGTCCGATTCGTCGCGCGCCTTGTCGAGCATCGACAGCATCAACTGCTTCTCGCGCGTCTGGTCCGGTGTGAGCGACTTCTTGCCCGGTTTGTTCTGCGGATTGGTGATGGCGTCGATTTCCTCCAGCACCTTCTTCGCCGACGTGCCGGGCGGCAGTTCGTACACCACTACTTGATACTGGCCGCGGGCGAGGCGCTCGATATTCCAGCGTGCGCGCACGCGCACCGAACCGCGGCCGGTCGTGTACGCCTCCTTGAGTTCCGCACGCGGCGTGATGATCTGCGCGCCGCCCGGGAAATCCGGCCCCTTGATGTGTTTCATCAGACCGGCGACGCTCAATTCCGGATCGCGGATCATCGCGATCGCCGCCGCAGCGACTTCGTTCAGATTGTGGCTGGGGATTTCGGTAGCCATGCCGACCGCGATGCCCGATGCGCCGTTGAGCAGCACCACCGGCAGGCGCGCCGGCAGGATCGTCGGCTCTTCACGCGTGCCGTCGTAGTTCGGAATGAAGTCCACCGTGCCCTGATCGATTTCCGCCAGCAGCACTTCGGCGAATTTCGTCAGGCGCGCTTCCGTATATCGATAGGCCGCCGCCTCGTCGCCGTCGCGCGAGCCGAAGTTGCCTTCGCCGTCGATCAGCGGATAGCGCATGGTGAAGTCCTGCGCGAGGCGCACCAGCGCGTCGTACACCGACTGGTCGCCGTGCGGATGCAGCTTGCCGAGCACCTCGCCGACCACGGCCGCGGATTTCGTGCGCTTGGTGCCGGCGCGAGTATTCGTCGTCCACATCGAATAAAGGATGCGGCCCTGCACCGGCTTCTGCCCGTCGCCCACGCGCGGCAACGCGCGATCCTTAACTGTCGCGATCGCGTACTGCAGGTATTGCGTGGAAGCGTACTTGCCCAGAGGCAGCGATTCTCCGAACTCGCCTTCCATCGGGGCGAAATGGGGCGGCAACCCGCCGCCGTTCCCGCCGGCCGCAGCCGGCGCCGGAGCGTCAGTATTTTTCTTTATCTTGTCGGCCAAGGCGGCGTCGCCATTGCCGAAGAGGTCTTTTTGATCTGCCATTGAAATTCGGTATTGGTAATTTGTGATTGGCGATTGGGATATTTAACGCTTTGCTAATTACCAATCACCATTGACCAGTCCCGGCTTTCATGAAATGTCCGCCTCGACGAGATTGCCGTAAGTCTCCATCCACTCCCGGCGCTGCGACGCGTTCTCGCGCGACATCATCATGTTGAAGATGTCCACCGAGATATTCGCGCCAAGGTCCAGCGCGACAGGCAGCATGCGGCGCGTGTCGGGGTTGAGCGTGGTCTCCCAGAGTTGCTCGGGATTCATTTCGCCCAGGCCCTTGAAGCGGCTCACGCTCCACGAATTCGGCTTGAAGCCTTCGTCCTCGAGCTTCTCTTCGATGCCATCGAGTTCCTGCTTGTCGAGTGCATAGAGTTTGCGCGCCGGCTTGCCCTTGCCCTGCGAATTCACGTCGATGCGGAACAGCGGCGGCTGCGCAACGTAGACGTTACCGTTGTCGATCAACTTCGGGAAATGACGGAAGAACAAGGTCAGCAGCAACACCTGGATGTGAGCGCCGTCGACGTCGGCGTCGGCGAGGATGATGATCTTCCGGTAACGCAGGCCCGAGAGATCCGGGGTATCGCCGACCTTGTGATGGTCCACGCCGATGGCCAGCGCGATGGCTTCGATTTCCTTGTTGGCGTACAGCGTGTCGGCGCTGTCCTGCCAGGTGTTCTTCGGCTTGCCCTTGAGCGGCAGTACGGCCTGGAATTCCTTGTCGCGTGCCTGCTTCGCGGAACCGCCCGCGGAATCGCCTTCGACGATGAACAATTCGTTGCGGTCCGGATCCTCGGAGGCGCAGTCGGTCAGCTTGCCCGGCAGCACGGCTACGCCGGACTGCTTGCGCCGCTCCACTTTCTGCGCGGCGCGCGTGCGCGCGTTGGCCTGGCTGATGACCAACTCGGCGATGCGCTTGCCTTCGTCCACGTGCTGGTTGAGCCAGAGTTCGAACGGATCGCGCACCATCAGCGCGGTGAGCTTCACCGCGTCGCGCGAAATGAGTTCGTTCTTCACCTGCCCCTTGAACTGCGGATCGAGCATTTTTACGGAGAGCACATAGGAGGTGCGCGACCACACATCCTCGGGGACGACCTTCAATCCACGCTGGCCCATAGCGTGCAGGTCGATGAAATTTTTGATCGCGTTGTAGACCCCTTCGCGCAAGCCGGCGACATGCGTGCCGCCGACGCGGGTCGGAATCATGTTTACGTAAGACTCGGTGACCAGATCGCCGTCCGGCGTCCAGGCAATCGCCCACATCGCGCCCTCGCCTTCGGCGAAATTGTCGGACTCGGATTGCGCGGCGACGTAGCGCTCGCCGAGAAATGTATCGGCGACCGGATCCTGGCCCTCCATCGCGGAAGCGAAGTAGCCCTTGATGCCTTCCGGAAAATGCCAGGTCTGGATTTCGAATTTTTTGTTTTTCTCGATGGCCAGCGAGAACTTCACGCCGGGTAACAGCATGGCCTTCGCGCGCAGCAGCGCAGCGATGTCGCCAGCAACGATCTTCGGCGAGTCGAAATATTTCGGGTCCGGCCAGAAGCGCACGCGCGTGCCGGTGTCACGCGGACCAATCGTGCCAATTTTCTTGAGCTCCTCTTTGACCTTGCCGTTATCGGCGAACACGATGCGGTTTTTTTCGCCGTCGCGTTTGACTTCGACTTCGAGCCGCGTCGACAACGCGTTGGGCACGCACACGCCCACACCATGCAACCCGCCGGCGATGCGGTACGCGGCGTCCTTGTCGGTCTTGCGGAATTTGCCGCCGGAATGCAGCGTGGTAAAAATCACCTGCACGGCCGGCACTTTCTTCTTTGGGTGGATGTCCACCGGAATGCCGCGGCCGTCATCGTTTACTTCCGCCGAGCCGTCTTCGTAGAGGGCGACTTCGACGTTCTTCGCGAATCCCGCCAGGCCTTCGTCCGCCGAGTTGTCGATGATTTCGACCAGCGCGTGATTCGGATTCACCGGATCGGTGTACATCCCCGGGCGATGCAGGATCGGGGAAAGGTCCTCGAGGATCTCGATGTCCTCTGCGGTATAGGCGTTGGGTTTCTTTGCCATGAGTTCCTTCAGGTCACGCCGTGCGAGAGCAGGGCCGGACCGGAAAACTGTTTTTTATCAACGGACGCAAACGCAAAAGACGCGGAACGGAACGCTTGGGCGGCGCGTGGCACGGCGCGTATTCTAAGCCGTGCGCCGATCAACCCGCCACTTTCGCGCGTATGCGCGGAACGCGCTTCGGTTTGTTTGCTGGAACCTGCAGGGCCGGAATAGCCAGGAATTCGTCGCGCACGAAGTCCAGAAATGATCTGACTTTGCCCGCGACGAAACGTGCGGAAGGATAAATAGCATGGATCTCCACCGGCGAAGGCGCGTAATCGACCAACACCCGCACTAGGCTGCCGTTGTCGAGGTCCTGCTGCACGAATACGCTGGGCATGTTGGCAATGCCGATGCCTTCGAGCGCGGCCGAACGGATGGTCAGCGCGCTGTTCGCGCGGAAATCGCCGGCCACGCGCAATGACGTCTGGCCTGCCGGTCCACCGAACTGCCATTCGTTGGTGAACAAGTAGTTATAGGTGATGCAGTTGTGGGACAGGAGGTCGTTCGGCGACTGCGGCGTTCCACGAGCGCGCAGATAAGCCGGACTGGCCACGCAAACCCGTTGCACGCGGCCCACGCTCCTGGCCACGACCTGGGAATCGGCTAACTCCCCGAAGCGGATGGCGACATCGAGGCCTTCCTGCACCAGATCCACATAGCGATCGTTCAAGGTCAGGTCGATTGCCAGCCCGGGATAGAGCCGGCGGAACCGGAATACGAGCGGCAGCATATATAACTGACCGAACGCGACCGGCGCATTGACCCGCAACAAGCCGGTCGGGCTGTTTTGCAGCTCGGTTAGGCTGCCTTCTAGGTCGGTGATTTCATCGAGGATGTGGCGGCAACGGTCGTAATACTTCTTGCCGGCCTCGGTCGTGCTCAACTGGCGGGTCGTGCGGTTGAGCAGGCGAATCCCTAAATTATCTTCTAAAGCAGTGAGTTGCTTGCTGATTGTGGGCTGGATTGTACCCAGCTCCCGAGCCACGGCCGAGAAATTTCCGGTCTCGACGACCCGGACAAAGAGGCGCATCTGATATAACCTGTCCATATAGACGTTAAGTTAGCACTTTAATTGCATAAATCCTATTCTATTTTCGGGTCTAGTGGTTTTCCAAGCATGAGCATAAAGTACAAGTCGTCACTTATGCATTAATTGGAGATCAACATGAAATCGCTATTCGAATCGCTGCTTCGCTTCTATGAATTTGATGGTCCCGCACCGGTGGCCGCCGAGTCTAAGGCCAAGGAAAGCATCGAAGGGCGCTTGCTGGATCCGTCCTCGAAGGACGCCAGCACCTTCCCGTATCTGCCCTAACCGAAACGGTTCAACGGCTAAGGTACCCCGCCCAAATCACGAGAAAGCTTCGGGCGCTGAAGGAGAACGGTCCTCCCCCACGTAACTTCTCCTCCTCTTGAATTACGTGGTTAAGAGGGGTGCGCAAGCACCCCTCTGTTTTTTAGCCCGGCAGCCGCTAGTGCTTACTTCGAGGCAGCGGGCCGGGTTCCCTGGATGCCGTATTTTGCCGCCCAAGAGAGCCCGAGCCAGGTATCGACCCTGGGCCGGTATTCGCAGCCGACCCATCCCCCGTAACCCAGTTCATCCAGCAAGTCGAACAGATACGGATAGTTGATCTCGCCGTCGCTCGGTTCATGGCGACCGGGTACCCCGGCTATCTGCACATGCCGCAGCAGGCCGATGTGCTCGCGGATGGTCTCGGCCAGATTCCCTTCCAGCATTTGCATGTGATAGCAATCCAGGTGCAGCAGCAGGTTCCCGCTGCCGACCTCATCGAGGATGCGCCGCGCCTGGTCGGTGTGGTTCAGGAAGTAGCCGTGCATGCCCTGAGTGGTATAACTCGGCCCGTTCTGCACAATGCCCATTTTCTTGTTGATGGGCTCGATGACCCCGGCAATGCCGTGTCCCGCGAGCATCGAAGCCGCGTGGCGCAGGTTCGCTACGTAGGTGCGCTCCCAATCGCCCATCGGTGCATCGAACAACACCATTTTCAGCCCATTGGCATGCAACCGCGCCGACAGTTCCGCGCTCGGATAATCGTAAGGCACCTGGAACTCGACCGCCTTGAAGCCGGCTGCGGCCGCCGCTTCGAAACGCTCGAGGAAAGGCAGTTCACTGAACAGGTAATGCAGGTTCGCGGCGAATTGAGGCATCTACGTCAGAATCTCCGTGTCATGAATTCAAGCTGGATGGTTTTGTGTCGAAGCGTGAGTGCGCGCTAGCGATTGCTACCGAATCCATGTATACACTGTGCTCAGCAACAGAAAGTTAGCATCCACTCCTTCGTTACTCCAATCGGAGAATGGTCGTGGGAAAAAAGGGCGGCAAGAAAGCCGGCACCGAAGTCAAAAGCAGGAAGCGCGGGAAGAAAAAGAAAACAACGACTTCTCCGATCGAGGACGCGCTCGCGTGTCCGCCTGTCGCGAAATTTTTCCATGAACTCGTCGTCGGCAACGGCATCGGCGAGCATGCCGTCGAAGATGCAGCCGAAGCTTATCGCAAAGCGTGGGAGTCGCGGCGCGAGAAAGCACTAGCAGCTGCGCAGCAGCACGGAAATGACGGTGGCAAAGACTGCGGCGCGAGTGAGCACCTGATCCTTGGACCTTTTTTCGGTCCGCAGTCGTGGCGCATCGAAGGCGAAGATCCGCAGCGGGCGACAACGTGGAGCTGGCTCGGCTTCCAATCGGTGCACTTCTGCAGAAAAAACTAACGCCTCAGTCAGCAATGCCAATCGCGAAAACATCCAGCGCAACAACGCAAGTGTTTAGCAAATTATTTTCGCGTAGTGATATCCACAAAATCTGTGGATAACCTTGTGGATTGCCTGCGGCATTCGGCGTAATTGCGTATCGCAGCTTGCTTGCGTGTTAGTGCTGCTTAATTTTTCAGCAACGGTGCGGCTGAGATAAAATTGTCGAAGAAAAATATTCAAAAAGGGATTTCCAGCTCATGCGCATCACCGACATCCGCACCATTCCCGTCGAAGTCAAACTTCCCAAACCGGTTTACGACGCCAACTACACAATGGCGACGAAGCCTGCGCTGCTCGTCGAAGTCGAAACAGATCAGGGCCTTGTCGGTTTGGGCGAAGCCGCGCATTTCGGCGGACCGATGGCGTCCACTGCGCAAGTCATCGAGCATGAGTTGCGCAACTACCTGATCGGACAGGATCCACGCAATATCGAATACCTGTGGGAGATGATGCATCGGCGCGCCTACAAGCATGCGCGCGGCGGCATCGTCATCGCGGCGATCAGTGGCATCGACATCGCACTCTGGGACTTGCGCGGCAAGATGGCCGGCATGCCGTTGTGGCAGCTGCTCGGTGGATATCGCAAGCGCGTTCCCGCTTATGCAACCGGTGGATTTTATTCGGAAGGCAAAGGCATAAAGGAATTGTGTCGGGAAATGGCGACATACCTGAAGCACGGGTTCCGCGCGGTGAAGATGAAAGTCGGCCGCAACCCCGGCATCGAGTTGTCGCCTTTACGCGTGATGGACAATGCCGGCAAATGCGAAGTCACGCTGGAACAGGATCTCGATCGGGTTGCCGCTGTGCGCAATGCGATCGGACCGGACATCAAGCTCATGGTCGACGCCAACGGCGCGTGGGATGTGCCCACTGCGGTGAAAATGGGCCGGGCGATGGAACGCTACGATATCTATTGGTACGAAGAGCCAGTATCGCCAGATGACGTCGCTGGCAGCGCGGAGGTTGCATCCAAAGTCGGCATAGCCGTGGCGGGTTACGAAACTTGCAGCTACGGCATCGTGGATTTCAACGATTACATAAAAGCGCGCGCTGTGCATTTCGTTCAGCCCGACGTGGCCTGGGCCGGAGGCCTGACGGAAACGCTGAAGATCGCTTACATGGCGCAGGCGGCAAACCTGCCGATCGCACCGCACATCCACGGCTCGGCCGTAGCCGTGGCCGCTGCGGTGCATCTACTTGGCGCAGTGCGAAACGGCTCCATGGCGGAGACCGTCTATCCCGCGCACGCACTGATGACTGAGCTGGTAAAGGAACCGATGACGGTGGACAAGAACGGCGACATCACCTTGTCCGAGCGGCCTGGCCTCGGGATCGAACTCGATCCGAAGGTGCTTAAGAAGTATCGGGTGTAACCACCTCCCTCTCCGCCTCCAGGGGAGAGGGCATCGCTGACGCGGCGAAAGGGGATTGCTGGTGGGGCGGGAAGCGATGCCTTGGCGCGCTGCGCGCAAACGGGTGATTTCATCACTAACGTGTCCGCGCGCCGGGGGGTGAGGTGGCAGTTTATTTTTTGGGCTGCCAGTTTCTCGCGAGTTGCTGCGCTTTAGCGAGTTGATCGGGCGTGAGCTTCGACGCAATGAAATCTCGCACCTTGCCGACGCGCTCGCCTTCTTCGCCGGAAAGCTGGGACGCGGCAAGGTTGATCCACATGTGCGCCTGCACCGCGTCCTGCGGTACGCCTTTGCCTTCCCAAAGCATCCAGCCCAAGTGGCTTTGCGCGCGTGGCTCGCCATTTTCCGCGGCGAGGCCGTACCACTTCATGGCCTGCACGGGTTCGGCGGTCACGCCCTTGCCGTCTTCATATAAATAGCCGAGCAGGTATTGCGCATAAGTACCGCCTTTTTCGGCGGCCACCTTGTACCACTTCGCCGCTTCCGTGTAGTCCTGCGTCACGCCCTTGCCGAAGAAATACAGCGCGCCGAAGCTTTCAATTGCTTCGGCTACACCCGCATCGGCAGCCTGCTTGTACCACTTTGCGGCCTCGTTGCCGTCGGCGGCCAAACCTTTGCCGTCTTCATATAGGTAACCGAGCATGTAATTTGACTGCGCATCGCCGCCCTCTGCGGCCTTGCGGAACCACTTCGCCGCTTCCGCGTAATCCTGGACAACGCCTTTGCCCTGGTAGTAGGCCCACGCCAGGCTCGGATAAGCGGAGGCCTCGTTCTGCGCCGCGGCCTTCTGGAACCACTTCACCGCCTCGGCTTCGTCCTGCGCAACGCCCTTGCCCGAGTAGTAGAGAAAAGCCAGGCTAGCCTGCGCGCGCGCGTCGTTCTGGTCCGCGGCTTTCCTGTACCACTCGGCAGCCTTGGCAAAATCCTGCTGCACGCCTTTGCCCTGGTCGCACATAAGGGCTATCCACTTAGCTCCACCTGTCCAGCGAGCGAACGTGAAGCCGGAGGACGGTGGTCATTGTCGCGAATGTGGGCATAGGTGACTGGCGTGGC
>JAYVMZ010000133.1:0-3409 GCA_043758735.1 Betaproteobacteria bacterium | reverse complement strand
GGCGCGCGTAGCGCGGGCCCCGAGCTGCTGGCCTTTCTCGATGCGCTTGGCGCGCCTTATCTTGATACCGGCGAGAGCAAGGGGCTGGTATCCGACGACCACCCTTGCGTCGTCGCGGCAATGCGCGGCGCCATCATGGGCCAGGCCGATGTAATCGTGACGGTCGGGCGCCGGCTGGATTTCCAGCTTGCTTACGGGTCACCCGCTGTATTCGGCAGCGCGAAATTCGTCCGCATCGGCGACGCACCTTCGGAGATTCGCGACAACCGGCGTGGGGCTGTGGAATTGTTCGCGCAGCCGGCGGCCGCGCTGGCCGCGCTCGTTCGTAGGGCCGGCGATCGCGTGCCGGCGCTGGATCGTGAGTGGGCCACAGGGATGCGCAAGAAACACGAGGAGCGCGCGCAGAAACTGCAGGTCTCCATGAGCATGGCGGCGTCGGATAGCGACGGCCGCATTCACCCGAATCGCGTACTCGCCGAGTTGCAGAAGCAACTCAAACCGGATGCAGTGGTGATCGCCGACGGTGGAGATTTCCTGAGTTTCGCGCGTGTGGGCCTGACCTCTTCGACGTACCTCGACCCCGGTTCGCTGGGCTGTATCGGCATTGGCACGCCATTCGGGATTGCCGCCAGCCTGGCGTTTCCCGATCGCCAGGTGGTGGTGGCGACCGGCGATGGCGCATTCGGCTTCAACGCGATGGAGATCGATACCGCCGTGCGCCACAAAGCACCGCTATTGATCGTGGTTGCCAACAACGGAGCTTGGCAGATCGAAGTGCACGACCAGAACGATACGCACGGCAAAGTTGTGGGCACGCGCCTGCAGTTCGCTGATCACGCCGGGATGGCGCGGGCTTTCGGCATGCACGCGGAGCGCGTGGAACATGCGGAAGACCTTCAGGGCGCGATCGAGCGCGCATTGGCGAACCGGCCCGCGCTGCTCGATGTCGTGATTTCGCCTGCGGCGCGCTCGTCCGACGGCAAGTCCGGGCTGGCATGGGTGCCGGACCTGCAGCCATTGGCGGCATGGGACGAAGCGGAGCGCAAATGGCGGGAAGGAAGTTCAACGAATCAGTTGCAGCATCGGTAGGCGCAAAGTTGTTCGTCCTTGATCTGTCGAAACGGTACGCAAATTCCGAATGCGTTCCGGGGATGAACGAAATGTTTTCGTCAGACTCGTCTGCCGGGATGTATCGCAGGCGTGATCCCCGCGCGCTCGTCGCCCAGGCCGATTTGATCGTCTCGGGCGATGCGCATCTGCTCGATCTCAAAAGCTATCAGCGCATCGTCTCGGCGACCGCAGCACTGGCGATCATCGCCAGGCACCTGACGAGCGTCCAAAAAAGACAGCGCCCGCAGGAAGCGGGCGTTGGTGGGGCATTTCAATTTCTATTCGTGGTCTGTCCCGGATTGGCTCACGATGTACAAGCTCCAGACGCAGTCCGTTGCGGTCGTGCGGCGCGAGGCGATGACTGCAAGTGGGTCAGCGCCGTACTCCCATCCGGCGTTCCTTCGCCCGTACCAAGGCACTGATGACTTCGTTGAACGGGGCCGCGATGCCTGCCGCTTTCGCCGCTGCGGGAATGGCGCCGTTGATGGCCTCGATCTCCGACATTCTTCCGGCCAGGTGGTCGAGCAGCATCGAGGGGCGTGCATTCGGGATCTTCATGCCAAAGGCGCGTACGTAAGCGTCCGGATCGTCGAAATCGAGTTTGATGCCGCGTGCACGGGCGACCTTGTAGGCCTCGGTCGCGCACCCTGAAGCCACCTGCCAGGCGTCCGCGTCCTCGATCACTTCAATCATGGTGCGTTCTGTGACGGCGCAGGTGCCGGAGAAGCAGACGTTGCAGATCAGTTTTTCCCAGACAAGCTGGTCGATGTCGTCGAAACATTTCACGCGAAATCCGCCGGAGCGCCAGACTTCGGCCACGTCTTCCAGTCGTGGCGAAATCGGACCGACGAGTTCGCCGAGGCGGACCAGTTCCCAGCCGTTGTGATGCGCATGGCCCGGACCCTTCATCGATGCGCCGAAGCCGCCGACGACGCCGACGAGCACGCGTTCGCGGCCGAGGACTTTAGCCGCCGTATCGGGCCCGCCAAGCCCGTTTTGTATGGAGAGCACGACAGTGTCGGGACCCAACAGCGGCTGCATCGACTGCGCTGCTTTCTCGACATGCATCGCCTTGGTCGACAGAATCGCCAGATCGCAAGGGCCTGCATCCGCGGCGTTCGTCGTTGCATTGACGCGCACGGTGCGATCGCCCGATGCGCCTTCGAGCCGTAACCCGCTGGCCTTCATCGCGTCGACGTGTTCCTTCCAGTTGTCGATCGCCCAGACTTCGTGGCCTGCATCGGCGAGCAATGCCGCGTAGACGCTTCCCATCGCTCCACAACCGACTACGGCTACCTTCATGTGAATTCTCCTTGTCGAGGGTCTGATTCTAAAGAACTCCCGCCCTTCCGGCATGGCTGATTGATCTACAATCCCGCTCTCCCTACGCCCGCCCCGTCAGGCGGTACCGGGTTGTCCGCCAACTTATGGAAAATCGGGAGGAATGATCGATGGAATACAGGCAGCTTGGCGGTTCGGGATTCAAGGTCCCGGCTTTGAGTCTCGGCACCGGCACCTTCGGCGGGGGCAACGAGTTTTTCAAATCCTGGGGCACCAGCGATGTCGCGGAGGCCACGCGGCTGGTCGACATCTGCCTTGAAGCCGGCATGACGATGTTCGATTCCGCCGATGTGTATTCAGGTGGTATGGCAGAGGAAATCCTCGGGCAGGCGATCAAGGGCCGGCGCAACCAGTTGCTCATTTCCACCAAGGGCACCTTCCGCACTGGGCCGGGACCGAACGACCTCGGGTCGTCGCGTTTCCATCTGACCGAGGCCGTCGAGGCGAGCCTGCGGCGGCTGGGCACCGATCACATCGACTTGTACCAGTTGCACGGGTTCGATGCCCGCACTCCGGTGGAAGAGGTGTTGCAGACGCTCGACAACCTCGTACGCTCGGGAAAAATCCGCTACATCGGATGCTCGAATTTCTCCGGCTGGCATCTGATGAAATCGCTGTCGATCTCGGAAAAGCACGGACTGGCACGTTACACCGCGCACCAGGCTTACTACAGCCTGGTTGGCCGCGACTACGAATGGGAGCTCATGCCGCTGGCGATCGACCAGAAAATCGGCTCGGTAATCTGGAGTCCGCTTGGCTGGGGCAAGCTCACCGGCAAGCTGCGCCGCGGCCAGGCGCTGCCGGAAACCACGCGGCTGCAAAGCAAGCTCTCCAACGACAAAGGCCCGCCGGTTTCGAATGAGCAAGTCTTCAAGGTCATCGACGCGATCGATGCAATCGCGAAGGAGACCGGCAAGACCGTCACGCAGATCGCACTGAACTGGCTGCTGCAGCGTCC
>JAYVMZ010000132.1:0-6971 GCA_043758735.1 Betaproteobacteria bacterium | reverse complement strand
CTCCGATTCCCATGGGGAGATTTCCCGGACCGTTCCCAACCCATCGAAAGGACCTTCATGAACAAGTTGCTGATCAATTTAACCGCCTGTGCGTTTGTCCTGGGGCTAAGCAGTCCCATTATCGCGGCCGATCAAATGTCGCCGGATAAAGACGCGCCTCCCGCGGCCGCAAAATCGGACTCACAACCAGCCCCGGACGCCACCGCAGGCGACGTTACGGCAGAAAAATCCACTCAGACAGACCCGCAAGCCGCGCCTGACGACAAGCCGGCCAGCGCGGCAGCGGACAAGTCCAACAAACCGGACGATGTCAGCGAAGCCTATACGGCCGCGCTGAAAAAATGCGGTTCCCTGACCGGCACCCAGAAAGATACGTGCGAGAAAAATGCCAAGAAAGAACACGGCAAGATGTAAACCGCGCACTGCACCAATAGTCGTCACGGATCCGGGAATAGTCGTCACGGATCCGGGTGCCTCGTTGTCGTGTGAGTAGGCGCACGGAGCGTCCGGTCCGAAAAGGCTCGATTGAAAAAAAAAGCGCGCACCGCATGCATTTCACCGCAGCGCTTCAGCGTGCCGGGAAAAACCACCTCGTTCGTGCGCAATCACAGCGCTGTCCTCAGCTTGTTGACCTTCAGATTTCCTATGGCGTTCTTCGGCATCGATGCCACGGTATCGGGCCTGACAACCTGATTTCCGTTGCCGCGGCCGGCGTTCAGCACCCCCTGCGCGAACTTCCGAGGGTCCGCGACCGTCCAGTACAGTTCCGGCGTTGTCGATTACATGCGATGCAGCGGCCAAACTCGATTTGCTCCATGATTGAAGCTCGTCGCCGCAACTGAAGCCGACGCCCGGAAAAACCCGGGCCCTATGGGAGCCATGCATCTGGATTTCTGGAGCCTCAGTGTTTTCATCAGCACGATCCATATTCTGCTCGCGCTGATCGTGTGTGCGCACATCGTGCTCACCAAGCCGGATGTGCGTGCGGCGATCGGGTGGGTGGGACTGGTGATTCTCGCGCCGGTCATCGGCTCGGTGCTGTATGCGCTCCTCGGCATCAATCGCCTGCGCCGCGAGGCGGGGCGCCGGCGCCGCGGCCGCGCCCCGCTGTGGTTGGCGCCGCCGGACGCCTTCTTGCTGCCGAAAAACAAGATCGCATTGCCCGAGGGCATTCCAGCCGCCGAGCGGCCGCTGGCGACGCTGGTCGGCGCGCTCACCAATACGCCACTGGTGGCCGGCAACGCGGTGGACCTGCTGGTCAACGGCGACGAAGCCTATCCAGCCATGATCGCGGCCATCGAAGGCGCAACGCGCAGCGTCGCGCTGGCAACTTATATTTTCGACCAGGGCCAGGCCGCGGACCAATTCATCGGCGCGCTCTCCCGGGCCGTGAAACGCGGAGTAGCCGTACGCATACTCATCGACGGCGTCGGCGCGCGCTACAGTCATCCGCCGATCGTGCACGCCCTGCGCGCACAGGGCATCCGCGTCGCACGCTTCCTGCCGACCACCCTCCTGCCCTGGCGGAATCCTTACCTCAACCTGCGCAATCACCGCAAGCTGATGGTGGTCGATGGCGAGGTCGGCTTCTGCGGCGGCCTGAACATTCGCGACTCGTGCGTGCTCGCATTGAAGACAGAATCTCCGGTTCTCGACCTGCACTTCCGCTTTCGCGGCCCGGTGGTCGGCCAGATAATGGCGGCGCTCGCCTTCGACTGGACGTTTACGACGCGGGAAAAACTGGCTGGTCCAGACTGGTACCCGACGCTCGTGCCCGCCGGCACCGTGCTTGCGCGCGGGATCCCCGACGGCCCCGATGAGGATTACGAGACCTTGCCCATCACCATACTCGGCGCGTTGTCACAGGCGACCCGGTCGGTGCGCATCGTCACGCCGTATTTCCTCCCCGACCCGACCTTGATCGATGCGCTGCGCGTCGCCGCCCTGCGCGGCATTCGGGTGGACGTGCTGCTGCCCGCGCGCGGTAACTTGCGTTTCGTCCAATGGGCCGCCACCGCGCAGTTATCGCAGATCGTACGTTGGGGTTGCCGGGTGCACCTGACGCCACCACCGTTCGACCATTCGAAGCTGTTCCTCGTCGATGGGGCCTGGGCCCTGGTCGGCTCGGCCAACTGGGACCCGCGCAGCCTGCGCCTGAACTTCGAATACGCGGTCGAATGCTATTCGCGCGAATTCGTCGCCCGGCTCGACGAGGTATTCGAGGCGAAGCTCGCCACGGCGCGGCTGCTTACGCTGGATGATCTCGAGGGACGCAGCCTTCCGGTCAAGCTGCGCGACGGGATCGTGCGCCTCGCGCAGCCGTATTTGTGACTAAGATGCAGTCTTGTGGTGATAGTTTTTCAAAGGAAGCTGCCATGCTGAAGAAGACTCACACTCTTCCCGGAATATTCGCTTGCTTGCTGGCCCTGTGCCCCATTGGCAACGCCTCGGCGGGCGACGTCAGACTCGTGTCGGATACTCTGGACAGCGTGTGCCGTGTGGAAATTACTTGGGGACCGGATGCGCCAAACGGCACGCCGGTCGAATTTTATATCGATGTGCCGAAAAATTGGTCGATCACCAAACCGGGCAGGCTTTGCTATCGCCGCGCGAGCGCGCCGGATAACTGCGATTCTGGAATGACCCAATGGAACACGCAGTGGAAATGCGCCGCGAGCACCGGCTCGGGAGTGGAGGCGTTTTCCCTGCAATAAACAATACAGTCATTTACTCGGGTGTGAACTATCCTCGCCTAAAGGCGAGGGGTTTACGGACCCCCTAACGGGGACGCGAAACCTCACCACGCGCCGCTTGCGGCGCGTGGTGAGGTCTAAAGTTTGAGTCCTTCGTGGTGAGGTCCAGGTTTGTGACCCAGGCGCGCGGCAACCGGCTAGGGAACCAGTGTCGCATTCTGCGTCACGTCCACGCTGGAGAGATTCTTCGTCACGGATTGCGCTTTGTATCCAGGAGCCGACGCTTCGATGAAATACAGTCCCGCCGCGGCCGGCACCGGTTCCAGCGCGATCGGCAAGGAGCCCGTTCCATAGTTACCGACCAGCGGCGCGCCGGCGGGCAAAGTCAGCGCGTAATTCGCATCCGCCAGATCTGCCGAGTCGCTCTTGACCAGCACGTAACTGCCGGGGACGATCGCCTGCTTTGCCGTCACCAGGATGACGGTACCAGCACTGACCGGGTTCAATGTTATCGTGCCCGAGATGGTGTCGGATGTTGATCGTGGCAAGGTAAACGGCTGTGCGCTGGTACCGATCGTCGCCGTCGACGACGAGGACGCCGCCGGCACGCCCCTGATCAATGCGGTCGCATGGCCATCCGCGGTGACCACAAGGTCATAATCCCCGGAGTCCAGCCGCGCCAGGGTGAATTCACCCGTGTACTGATTCGGGGCAGTGCTTTGCACGATTATCCCGTTGCGCTGCGCGGAGATCACCACGTTCGATCCCAGCAAGGTCGACGCAATCACGCCCTGGATGCTGGTGTTCACGTTCACCAGGAACGGGGTGATCTTGATCACGGGCTTCAGTGAATAGGTGCCCTTGCCGTCTTTGTTGTCGTGGCCGTGGCCGTGGCCGCGCTTGACGACGGACTTGCAGACGTTGAAATCCAGCAGGACGTCGGCGCGTTCATTGATGCCAACCGTGAACCCGTGGACCAGCTTGATCCCCGATTTCTTCGTCTCGAGTGGCAGCTCCGTGCTCGTCCCGGAAAGCACAACCGAATTGGCGAGGGTGTCGCCGTCGTTATGCACAAGCACGAGCCGGAACTGCTGGTAGGTGCCGGGCCCAATCGGCCCTTCGCCGAGTGCAGCCGCCACGCCATTGTTCAGGTCGAGCAGGTTGATCTTGCGAGGCGGGTCGATGTTTACATTGGTCCAGCCATCGACATCTTCCTCGGCATCTTCACTCCGGTGGATGCGGACCTGCCGCACCGTCACATAGACCGCGTCGAAGCCGCAGGCGGGGGCATCGGTCAGCATCACGCCCAGCGTGGCGCCGCTTTTGGCCTGGCCGCCATCGCCGCCGCCACCGCCGCCGCAGGCTGCCAGCACAAATGCACAAACCAGGGTAACCAGACAGGCGACGAACGCCTGGTGAATTCGGGGGACGCGCATTTTCATCTCCTTGGGTCTCGCAGATGCCGGCGCCGGATTCCACCCCGGCGCTAAGGAAAGCCCGGCATCCTGCAGTTGAGACTGCTCATGCCTGTGTAAAAATTCAAGGGAGGAAGCAATTGGCATGAGCCGAACGGCCCGGCCTCCGTGCGCACGTGTGAAATGAAACGGCCCAGCCTCACACAAAGAATCCCGCACTTGGCTTTCCCGCGCGCGCCGCTCCCTCGCGGGCCACTCTTCACTTCGGCCCTACTTCACGCCGCGACGGAATCGGTATCCCTTGTAGCCGAGGATCATGCCGTCAGGCGTGATCTCCTCCAGTTTGAGGCCAGGCTGCAAGTAGTCGCCCTCGTGCAGGATCCGGCGGCCGATGCCGACCAGGCGCTTCTCGGGCGTATTGGAATACGCGTGAACGGAAATCGTTATTTTCGAAACCTCCTCCCGGATCGAAGTCGGGAGTTTGTCCATCTCGACCACCGTTTCGCCCGCAGCATCGGCGGCAGCGATGTCGACTCGCCGCTCCGGCTGCGGCGCCGTTTTCCCCGATGCGAGGGAGTTCGCTTCGGGCAACACATTATCGGGCTTCGCCTGCGACGCGATTTCAGATGCCGCGGGCGTCGCCGGGACTGGTTTCGATTCGATCGGCTTCGATGCGATTGGCTTGACCGCGGCAGGCTCCGACTGCCATGGACGCAGCCAGCCGATCACCACGCCCCCGCCGATCAGAATCACGGCGAGCAAACCGTAAGTCACATACGCCGGCCGTTTGCGTACGACCGCCGAAGGCTGCAAGGTGAGCAACGTCGGCGCCGCGTTGCGTCGGCGTTGTTGATCGGACTTGCGCAAAGCATCGAGGATATAGGACATGTCTACCGGCTCCCTTGCCTGGGCAGCAGTTCCGGCGCCGATCGATCCCCCGCGCCGGCGAGGCGTACCACGGTCTGGGGTCCCACCATGCCGTCCGGAATCAATCCCTGCGCGAGTTGAAACTGTTTTATCTGACGTTCCAGCGCGTCGTCGAACACCGGGGCCTTGCTGGTGTCGACAGGCTGCCCTTGCGTTTGCGCGAGTTGGCCGATCAGCCATCGCACTGCCGGTCCGCGCTCGCCCGCTCGGATAGTCTCGCGCGCCTCCGTCGGCAGGCGCCAGAACAACGTGTATTGCCCGGACCATTGCGTCGCCAGCGCACCAAGCGCCACCGACCGGGTTTCCGCACCGATGACGAACGTGGCGCTCTTGTCGTCAAGCGCAATCAACGCAGCCTGGAACGGGCCCTTGTCATCGCGCATGACGAGCACTGCGGGCCGGTTCAACTGACGCAGCTCATCCAACCCGGCGCGGGCGCTGCGACAGCGCAGGCCCAGACTTTCCGCCTGCCGGCACAGGTCCGCCCATTCATAGTCGGCGCCCCATGCGCGGAACAGCGCGGCGTAAGCAAGCTGCGCGCTGCGCGCGCGCGGCTCGGCCGCCGGCCAATCCAGCGTGCCCGGCAGCGGCGCTGCCGGTGCGGCCGCCTTCAACGCGATACCTTTTGCTGGAGCCTCTTTCGCCGGACTCGTGGCAATCGGAGCAGCGGGTCTTGCCGTGGTCGAAAGCGCCGCGGGTGTTGCGATTTCGCGTTGTTCCAACCGATACAGCGTCATCGCCAGCGCGCCGACGAGCATGGCAATCAGGATCATGAGCAGGGGCATCACCAGGCTGCGATGCCGCACTTCGGGAAATACT
Organism: Betaproteobacteria bacterium; assembly: GCA_043758735.1. Lineage (GTDB taxonomy): Bacteria > Pseudomonadota > Gammaproteobacteria > Burkholderiales > JACQAP01 > JACQAP01. The sequence goes on along the minus strand of JAYVMZ010000132.1, from coordinate 1,117 downwards.
TCGCGCGCAGCCTGCTCGAGCGTCGCGCGATCGACCCGCTCCTTCTCCTGCACATAAGTGCCGAGCAGCGCGCGATCGCACAGCACGTTGATGACGCGAGGGACGCCGCCGCTCAAGCGATGCAGGCGGCCCATCAACGAAGCCGGAAACAACTGACGTTTTGCGCCTGCGATCTCGAGCCGATGCCGCACATACGCAACGACTTCCGCCTTCGTCAGCGGCCCCAGGTGATAGCGCGCGATGATGCGTTGGCCGAGCTGGCGCAACTCGGGCCGCTCCAGCATCACCGCCAGCTCGGGCTGGCCGATCAGGATGATCTGCAGCAGCTTGCGCTGGTTCGTTTCCAGATTGGTGAGCAGCCGCATCTGTTCCAGCACCTCCGCAGAAAGGTTTTGCGCCTCGTCGATGATCAGCACCGTACGCCTGTCCCGGGCATGGGCGTCGAGCAGGTACGCATTGATGCAATCCACGAACACCTTGACGCTGGTGTTGCCGGGCGGGACGGCGATGCCGAACTCGATGCAAATCGTCGAGAGCAGTTCCCCGACCGTCAGCCTGGGATTGAAGATATAGGCCACATCGCAGGACGCGGGGATCTGCTCCAGCAGGCAGCGGCATACCGTGGTCTTGCCCGCCCCCACGTCGCCCGTGAGCAGCACGAACCCGCCACCGCCGTTCACGCCATAGAGCAGATGCGCCAGCGCCTCCTGGTGGCGCTGGCTCAGGTAGAGATAGCGCGGGTCCGGCGCGATGGAGAACGGCGCTTCGGCGAGGCCAAAGTAGGGTTCGTACATGAGTACCGGCAGGCGAGGCGAATGCAATGAGTATAGCGGCAGTGCGGCCTGCCCGACCAACTCGCTATGGGGAACTCAAAAAGAGTACCGGTGGAAGCCGGGCCGATTTCTATTCGGCGCCCATGAAAAAGAAAACCGATTTACGAAAAAGATTGGCGATCTCCCTGAATCAGGGCCTGATCGCTATCCGGCCTTGACCACTCGGCTCCCCTGCGCCGATTATTTAACGATCTGCATCCAGCGAGTCGGCAGGCACGTATTTCGGTTAACCGGGAGACACCCATGAAGAACCTGCTTCGCCAGATTGTCCTTTCCACCACGTT
>JAYVMZ010000131.1:0-14859 GCA_043758735.1 Betaproteobacteria bacterium | reverse complement strand
CCAGCGGCAGCGCCACCGCGAACGAGGCTCCCGCAACGCCCAGCGCCACGCCAAACAGCAGCAACTGGTGGTAGCTGTGGATTCCGACGAGCCAGGCGGTCAGCAGCGCACCGATCACGATCACCTGCCCGAACGCGCCTGCCAGCTTCGGTCCGAAGTGATCCACCATGATGCCCATGACCATGCGTAGCAACGCGCCCGAGAGAACCGGCGTGGCCACCATCAGCCCTTTCTGTGCGGCGGTCAGGCCGAGATCTTTGGCAATTTGCACGCCGAGCGGGCCGAGCACCACCCAGACCATGAAACTCAGATCGAAGTAGAGGAAGGCCGCCAGCAGGGTCGGCCAGTGGCCGGATTTGAGGAACGAATTTTTCATCGATATCTCCAAAAACAAAATTAACGACAGGTGAAAAGGTTTAACTAATCTTTAGGAAGTTGTAGATAGACATCGCCCGCTTCCACCTTCACCGGAAAAGTGGCCGCGCATCCCTCATCGGGCGCGACAGCCTTGCCGTCGCGCAAATCGATGTTCCAGTTATGCAGCGGGCACGCCACCTGGCGGCCGAATACGATGCCCTGCGACAGCGGCCCACCCTTATGCGGGCATTGATCACGCAGTGCGAACACTTCGTCGCTGTCGTTGCGAAACACGGCGACATTGCCCTGCAAAGTCTTCACCACCCGCGCCCCCAGCCTGGGAATCTCCGTCAGGGGGCAGACCTTGCGCCATTGCGTCGCGGCCGAGACTTCATTCATCTTCATACTGAGATCTCCTTGAATTCATGCGCCGCCGAACCTTTAATGCGTTCAACCCAGGGATCTTTTTCGTCCTGTAGCGCGAACACCAGCCGCTCATACAGCGCTTTTCGATTTTCCGGGTCTTCCACCAATTGCTTCTTGATATTGTCCAGGCCCACGCGCTGGATGTAGTGCACGGTGCGGTCGAGGTAGCGCGCTTCTTCGCGGTAGAGCTGGATGAAGGCGCCGGCGTATTCGAGCACCTCCTGTTCAGTCTTGACCTTGACCAGGAAGTGCGCGACTTCGGTCTTGATGCCTCCGTTGCCACCGATGTAGATCTCCCAGCCCGACTCCACACCGATGATGCCCACGTCCTTGATGCCGGATTCCGCGCAGTTGCGCGGACAGCCCGACACCGCCATCTTCACTTTGTGCGGGGCGTACATCTTCCAGAATGCCTTCTCCAGGTCGATGCCCATTTGCGTGGAATCCTGCACGCCGAACCGGCACCACTCCGAACCCACGCAGGTCTTCACCGTGCGCAACGCCTTGGCATAGGCGTGGCCGGAGGGCATGTCCAGTTCGCTCCATACACTGGGAAGATCTTCCTTGCGCACGCCGAGCAGATCGATGCGCTGGCCGCCGGTGACCTTGACTGTCGGGATCTGGTATTTATCAACCACATCGGCGATGCGGCGCAGTTCCGCCGCGGTGGTCACCCCGCCGAACATGCGCGGCACCACGGAAAAGCTGCCGTCTTTCTGGATGTTGGCGTGCGTGCGCTCATTGATGAAGCGCGATTGCGGATCGTCCTGGGCCTCGTGCGGCCAAGCGGCCATGAGGTAAAAATTCAGTGCAGGCCGGCAGCTCGCGCAACCGTTGGGCGTATGCCACTCGAGCGCCTTCATGACCTGCGGAATGGACAACAGTTTGCCTTCGCGGATCGCCTTGCGCACTTCTTCATGCGTAAGTTCAGTACACCCGCACATCGGTTTGGTGATGGTCGCCTGCGGGGTGTACGCGCCGCCAACCGTGGAAGCAAGGATCTGCTCGACCAGTCCGGTGCAAGAACCGCAGGACGAGGACGCCTTGGTATGCTTGCGCACTTCCTCCAGCGTGAACAACCCCTTCTCCTTGATCGAGCGGATGATGTTGCCCTTGGCCACGCCATTGCAGCCGCACACCTCCATGGTGTCCGGCATGGCCGCCGCCTTGCTCTGCCCCTGATGGCCGGCGTTGCCCAGGTGTGCCTGGCCGAACATCAGGTGATCGCGGATATCGGCGATGCTCTGGCCGTCGCGCATGAGCTGAAAAAACCAGGCGCCGTCGACCGTATCGCCGTACATCACGCTGCCGATGATGCGGTCATTGCGGATCACGAGCTTCTTGTAGACGCCGCCCACCGCGTCATGCAATACGATCTCCTCGGTCTCGGCGCCCCCGGTAAAGTCACCCGCAGAGAACAGGTCGATGCCGGTTACCTTGAGTTTGGTCGATGTCACCGACCCCTGGTAGCGGCCGATTCCGAATTCCGCAAGATGCGTGGCGCAGACTTTCGCCATCTCGAACAGCGGCGCGACGAGGCCGTAAGTCGATCCGCGATGCGCCACGCATTCACCCACCGAATAAATGCGCGGGTCATGGGTCTGCATCGTGTCGCTCACCACGATACCGCGGTTGCAGTGCAATCCCGCGGACCGCGCCAGCTCAACGTTGGGGCGAATGCCGACCGCCATGACCACTAGGTCGGCGGCAATCTCCTCGCCGTCCTTGAAGCGCACCGCCGCCACCCGGCCGTCGCGACCAACGACCTCGGCGGTCTGCTTTTCGAGAAGGAAGGACAATCCCTTCTGTTCGAGCGATCTCTGCAGCATGCCGGCCGCATTGCGATCGAGCTGCCGCTCCATCAGCCACGGCATCAGATGCACAACCGTCACATTCATGCCGCGCAGCTTCAGTCCGTTCGCCGCTTCGAGGCCCAGCAGACCGCCGCCGATCACCACCGCATTGCGGTAGCGGCTGGACGCATCGATCATCGCCTCGGTATCCGCAATGTCGCGGTAACTGATCACGCCCGGCAGGTCGACGCCGGGGATGGGCACGATGAACGGATTGGAGCCGGTCGCAAGCAGCAGGCGGTCATAGCTCTCGGTCGTCCCATCGGCGGCGATCACCTTGCGTGCGCCGCGGTCTATCTTCGTGACCTTTTTGCCCAGATGCAGCCGGATGCCACGCTGCTCGTACCAGTCGACATCATTGAGCATGATCTCCTTGAGCGTCATCTCGCCAGCCAGCACCGGCGAGAGCAGGATGCGGTTGTAGTTGGCGTGCGGCTCGGCGCCGAACACCGTGATGTCGTAGAGATCCGGCGCGATCTTGAGCAGCTCTTCGAGCGTGCGCACCCCGGCCATGCCGTTGCCCACCATCACCAGCTTCATTTTTTTCATCTGTCCACCTCAAAAAATATCCAAATTAATTTTGGCTTTCCGGTTCGTGTCAGGCGACAGCGGCGACCGCTAGTTGTCGCGCCTGCGCGAAGCGCACCACATCTCCGATGACGATTACCGCCGGGCTGCCGATGCCGGCCCGCGCCATCGCCTGCGCCAGCGCCGACAAGGTGGTGACCACGCTCTTCTGAGTCGGCAACGTGCCGTTCTGGATCGCCGCGGCGGGCGTTGCCGCCGACAGCCCGCCTTCCAGCAAGCCGCTGACGATGGCGTCGAAATTGGCCACACCCATATAGATCACCAGCGTGGTCCCGCCGGCCGCGAGTGCCCGTCAATCCGGCTGACGGCCGTCGCGCGTATGGCCGGTGACGAAAGTGACGCCGTCACAGATGTGCCGGTGCGTCACCGGGATGCCCATCGCAGCCGTCACGCCCATGCCGGCGGTAATGCCGCTGACGACCTCCACTTCGAGACCCCTGGCTCGCAACGCGGTCATTTCCTCCCCGCCGCGACCGAACACGAAAGGGTCACCGCCCTTGACGCGCGCGACTGTCTTTCCCGCCCGGGCGAGCCGCACCATCAGCTTCTCGATGAAAGCCTGCGGCGTGGACCGGCAGCCGCCGCGCTTGCCGACCTCGATGATTTGCGCCTGCGGTCGCGCAAAACGCAGCACCTCGCGATTCACCAGATCGTCGAGCAGCACGACGTCCGCCTCGCCGATCGCGCGCACCGCCTTCAGCGTCAGTAATTCCATGTCCCCCGGCCCCGCCCCCACCAAATAGACTTTTCCTTGTTTCATGCTAAAAGACCCTCACCGCCTAAAAATATCTCACCGCAAAGACGCAAAGAGCGCAAAGAGAAACCTTGCAATGTTCTTTTCTTTCGCATGCTTTCCCCTGCGTTCTTTGCGACTTTGCGGTGAAAATGTTCTGTACTGAAAATCACGCAGCGGCGCGAGCCTGCTGCGCCATGCGCCGCAATTCCGGCAGACACGAGCCGCAACTCGTCCCGCATTTGAGTTCTGTCTGCAATTGTTCGAGCGTTGCGCCGGCTGCAAAGCGCTGGTGAATCTCGATTTCCGCGACGTCCAGACAGTTGCACACCACGCGTCCGCGCAGCGGCTGGCCGGCAGACGGGCTCGACACGGGGGCAAGCAGCCAGCGCCGCACCGTTTCGGCCGGGGCGCCTTGCGCCATCAGTTCCTTGAGCCAGTCGCGCGCGGCGGTCTCGCCGGTCAGGCGTGCACCGACCAGTTTTCCGTCCTGCATCAGAACGCGCTTGGATACGCCGCGCCGGGGATCGCGATAGTCCATCGCGCAGGCGTCGTCCTCGAGTTCAAGCAAGGCATCGAGTTCGGCGATGAGATCCTCCGCGACCGGCGCATCGGCCGCCGCGCGAAACACAAGCAAAGGCACGTCGCGGCCCGAGAGCCCGCAAGTCGCATAGGGGAAACGATCCAGCAGCGGCCTCACGGCATCGAGGTAGCGGGAGGCGTCGCCGCTGCGCATGGCGATAACCTGCCAGGGGTAATCGAGTTTTTCCACCTGCACCGCCGCGTGCTTCAGTTCTGGCTGCTTTGAAACCGGGTCGAAAGCCGCGAGCGTCAGGGCATTGATGCCGCCACCATGCATGAAGCGCCCGCCCCAATGCATCGGCAGATAGGTCTGTGCCGCCCTGATTTCGTCCGATCCCTGCACGCGCGTGCTCAGTTCGCCGCGGCGGCTTTTTACACGCACGATGTCGCCGTCGCGCAATCCGCGCCGCTGCATGTCGTCGCGATTCATCGCCAGCAGCGGCTCCTCGGTGTGGGCGAACAGTCTCGCCACGTTACCGGTGCGGCTCATGCCGTGCCAATGGTCGCGCAGCCTGCCGGTGGTCAGGTGCAGCGGATGGCGCGCATCGGTGGATTCCGCGGGCGGGCGATGGGCCGCGGCGGCGAAGCGCGCGCGACCGCTGGCGGTTGCGAACACGCCGTCCTCGTACAGGCGCGCCTTTCCGGTCTCGGCGCCTTCGGGAAACGGCCACTGCTGCGGGCCGCGCGCCTCCAAAAGCGCGTAACTCAATCCGGTGATGTCAAGATCACGGCCGCTTGTGGTAGCGCGGTGTTCGTTAAAGATCTCCTCTGGCTTGGCATAGGGAAACAGCCGTGCGGTGTCGCGGCCCAGGCGGCTTCCAAGGCGATGGGCAAAGTCCACCACGATCTGCCAGTCGTGACGCGCCTCGCCAGGCGGTGGAACGGCCGCGCCGGTGCGCGAAATGCGACGCTCGGAATTGGTGACCGTGCCATCCTTCTCTCCCCAGGTGCTGGCGGGAAACACAATGTCGGCATGACGCAGGGTCTCGGTGGAATGGAACGCCTCCTGGACGATGACGCATTCGGCGCGCTCCAGCGCCTCGACCACACGCGCCTGATCCGGCATGGATTGCACCGGGTTGGTACAGGCGATCCAGATGGCCTTTATGTCGCCTTCGCGCACGGCGTCGAACATCTCGACCGCGGTCTTCCCGGGCCTTGACGGAAAGCCATCGACGCCCCAGAAGCGGGCGATCTCTTCGCGATCCGCAGCGCTTGCCAGATCGCGATGCGCCGACAGCAGCGTGGCCATACCCCCCACTTCGCGTCCACCCATCGCGTTCGGCTGGCCGGTGAGCGAGAACGGGCCGGCACCCGGCCTGCCGATGTGCCCCGTGGCGAGATGCAGATTGATGAGCGCGGCGTTTTTCTCGGTGCCGTGGATCGACTGGTTGAGCCCCTGACAGTAAAGCGACAGGGCCGCACGCGCGCCGCCGAACCAGCGCGCCGCCTTGACGATGTCGTCCGCGGAAACACCACAGATGCCCGCGACTGCGCTTGGCGTGTAATCGGCGACCATCGCCTTGGTGGTGTCGAACCCTTCGGTGTGGTCACGAATGTAGTCGAGATCGCACAGTCCTTCCCACAGCAGCACATGCAGCATGGCGTTGAACAACGCCACATCCGTTCCCGGCAGGATCGGCAGATGCAGGTCCGCCGCTGAGGCGGTATCGGTCCGGCGCGGATCGACGACGATCAGCTTCAGCCCGGGATTGCGCGCGCGCGCATCCTCGATGCGGCGAAACAGGATCGGATGCGCGTAAGCGGTGTTGGATCCGGCGATGAACAGACAATCGGCGTGATCGATGTCCTCGTAGCAACCCGGCGGCGCATCGGCGCCAAGGGTGGCCTTGTAGCCGGTCACCGCCGAGGACATGCACAGCCGGGAATTGGTATCGATGTTGTTGGTGCCGACCAGCGCCCGCGCGAGCTTGTTGAAAACGTAGTAGTCCTCGGTCAGGAGTTGGCCGGAGACATAGAAGGCGACGCTATCGGGTCCGTGTTCGACGATGGTGCGGGCAAATTTTTCCGCTGCGAAATTCATCGCCTCGTCCCAGCTTGCGCGAACACGCGGCGCGCCGCGTTCCCGGCGCCATTCCGGATAGAGCGTCCGCGCCCGCGGTTCGGTGGTCAGATGCAGCGTCGCCCCCTTGGTGCACAACCGCCCGAAATTAGCCGGATGCCGCGGATCGCCGCGCACCCCGGTGATGCGGCCGCCATCGGATTCGACGATGACACCGCAGCCGACGCCGCAGTAAGGACAAGTGGTGCGCGTCTCGCGCGGATTCGGAAGCATTCTGACTCAGGCCATCTTCAGTTCGAAACCGGCGGCGTACTGCGCCGGCCGGCGCCCGTCCCACACCACACCGTCCATCAGCGTGGAAACCCGCATCGGCTCCCGCGGCAACGCCACGCCAACCTGCGTCGCGGCCTGCGCGTAAAGCTCGGTGCGATTCACCCGCGCGGCCACCGCGGCGTAATCCGGTTCGCGCTTGAGCAGGCCCCAGCGCCGCTGCTGCGTCAGGAACCACATGCCATCGGACACATACGGGAAGTTCACCGCGCCGTCGTCATGAAAACGAATCGCATGGGCGTCCTTCCACTTGCGACCCAAACCATCCTCGTAGTCGCCGAGAAAACGTGGCGCGATGACGTCCGCCGGTGTATCGGTGTAATTCGCGCCCGCGATCAGGTCCGCCACCTGCCGGCGATTGGCCGTCGTATCGATGAAGCGGCAAGCTTCCAGCAACGCCATCACCAGCGCCCGCGCGCTGTTCGGCTGGCGCTCCACGAAGGCACTGGTGGCGCTCAATACTTTTTCCGGATGATCCGGCCAGATCTGCTGCGATGTGGCGGCGGTGAATCCCACTTCTTCCCGCATTGCACGCGCGTTCCACGGTTCACCGACGCAACAGCCGTCGATGAAACCGGCGCGCAGCCGCGCGACCATCTGCGGCGGCGGGATCACCGTCGTGCCGACGTCGCGAAACGGATGGATGCCATGCGCCGCGAGCCAGTAATACAGCCACATGGCGTGGGTGCCGGTCGGAAAAGTCTGCGCAAAGCCGAGTTCGCCCGGATGGGAGCGCACGTAAGCCGCCACCGCCTGTCCGTCGGTCACCCCCAGATCGCGCAGCCTGCCGGAGAGCGTGATGCCCTGGCCGTTCTGGTTCAGCGTCATCAACACGGCCATGTCACGCTGCAAACCGGCGATGCCCATGTGCACGCCGTACACCAATCCGTAAAGAACATGCGCGGCGTCGAGGTCGCCGTTGAGCAGCCCATCACGCACGGCCGCCCACGAGGGCTGTTTCACCGGAACGATCTTCAAGCCGTACTTGCGATCGAAGCCCTGCGCGACGGCAACCGCGATTGGTGCGCAGTCGGTAAGAGGAATGAAGCCGATGCGCAATTCGGTTTTTTCCGGCGCATCGGTTCCCGCCGCCCACGCGCCTTCGCGCACCGGTGCCGCCACCATGCCCATCAGCGCGGAAGCGGCCAGAGCGCCCGAATGCGCAATGAAATGCCGGCGCGGATTGGCGCCCTGCTCTTCGCCTTCCCCGCCGAGTCCGTCGCCTTTTGATTCCATGGCGCCTCCGTTTCGAGTGCAAAAAAAACGCCCATGCGCGCAAATGTTGCGTGCCATGGACGTCTTTATCCCCGTGTGCCGGACCGTCATCAGTCCGTCACCGCGTACCAATTTCGATCAGCCCGCCGTTGCGTGTCGCGTCAAACTTGCGGACTCTACCCTTGCAATCGTCGTGCCACGCCTTGCAAAAAGTCGCAACGTGTTGCCCCGACATGAAAAAGTGGATTTATGGCGGCATCCGGAGACTCGACGCCGCGTGCGGACAGCGCGCCGCAGATGTGCGTGCGGCTGTCGCAACGCACCAAAATGAAGTGCGATCGCTACAGCAGCAGCTTTGCGGCGCGAATGACCTGGTCGGCAACTTCGGCGAGCTTGAGGTTCTCGTTCATCGCCATCTTGCGCAACCATTTGTACGCGTCTTCTTCCGACAGGTTCTTTTGCTTCATCAGAATGCCCTTGGCCCGGTCGATGCGTTTTCGGTCCGCGAGCTGGCTCTGCGTGTCCTCCAGTTCGTTACGCAAGGACTGCAGCGCTTCGAAGCGTGCAATCGCCACGTCCAGAATCGGCTGGACGCGCTGCGCCGCGAGCCCATCCACCACGTACGCGCTCACGCCCGCGCGCACCGCCTCGCGGATCTTCTCCGTGTTGCCGTCGGCTGAGAACATCACGATCGGCCGCGGCGTGTCCTGGCTGATCACGCAAAGATGTTCGATGGTGTCGCGGTCCGGAGAATGCGTATCGATGATGATCACGTCAGGCAGCACCTCGGCCACCAGACGCGAAAGGTTCACGGTGGATTGCACTTCGGCCACCACCCGGTGGCCGGCCTTTTCCAGGCCCTGACGCAGCACCTCGCGTCGTTCCTTGTCTTCGTCCACCACCATCACACGCAGCATTGCAGACCACCCGGGTAAATCGGTTCCACCACAGGTTGGAGCAATTACCGCGCCACTGGAATCGCAAGGGGAATCGAAAGTTGACGAGATCCCTTGTGGCCGTCACGGCAGCCGGTCACTGCATTACTGGAAGCGGTTGCGACTCCGGTTTGGTTTGCGCGAAGGATGGGCGCGCCGAAAGCCGCGCGAACAGGCGATCCAGATTGGGTGCGGCCGGGCGCCAGTCGAACTCGGGGAAACGGAAGTCGAGAAAACCAAGCGTGCAGGCTGTGGTCACATCCCCAAGCCCGAATCCGGATGCCGTGAACCACTCTCGTTCCCCCAGCAGGCGGGACAGCTCGGCGACGCCCGCCTCGATTTTTTTGCGCTGCCGCCCTACCCAATCCACACTTTGCAAGGCGGCGGGACGCGCGCCCTCCAGCCTGATCAGAACCACCGCATCACTGACCCCGTCGGCGATTACTTCGATCTGTTTGTGCGCAATGCGCAGGTCGGGTGACGAGGGTATGAGCGCCGGCGGTGCATTCAACGTCTCCAGATATTCGACGATCACCTTGGAGTCATGGATGACCCTGCCATCATCGAGAACCAGCGCCGGTATCTTGCCGAGCGGATTGACACCTGCAATCGTGGTGTCCGGCAGCCATGGATTCTCAACGATGGTTTCAAAGGCAATCCCCTTCTCGATTAGCGCAACGCGCGCTTTGCGGGCATAAGGGCTCGGTTTGGCGATGATCAGTTTCATGAAATTTACCCCCAAGGATCAGAAGTACGTCTTTTGACGTTCGGAATTTTAACGGAATCTTTTCCGGCGATGGTCTTATCCTTGCCTCACCGTCCTGGCGCTCTGACCGAAGAGGATCTTGCGCGATTCTTCGTCGACCACGGGCTTGGTGTTGATGGCCTTGCCCTTCTCGTAGGCACGCACCACCGCAGGCCGCGCGCGAATCGCCTCGAACCAGCGCTTCAGGTTCGGAAAATCGTCGAGATTCTGTTTCTGGCGCTCGTAAGGCACGACCCAGGGATAAGCCGCCATGTCCGCAATGGAATATTCGCCCGCCACGAATTCGCGGTTGGCCAGGCGTTTGTCCAGCACCGCATACAGCCGTGAGGTTTCGTTGACGTAACGGTCGATCGCGTAAGGCAGCTTCTCCGGCGCGTACTGGGTGAAATGATGGTTCTGCCCGGCCATGGGGCCAAGGCCGCCCATCTGCCAGAACAGCCATTGCAGCACTTCGACCCAGGCGCGCGTGTCGCGCGGAAAGTACCGTCCGGTTTTCGCCGCCAGGTACACCAGGATCGCCCCGGATTCGAACACCGATATCGGATCGCCTGCGTCCCCGGGTTCGGTATCGACAATCGCCGGCATGCGGTTGTTGGGAGCAATTCTCAGAAAATCCGGTTTGAACTGGTCGCCTGCGCCGATGTTCACCGGGACGATTCTGTAAGGCGTGCCGGTCTCTTCCAGAAAAATCGTAATCTTGTGCCCGTTGGGCGTAGGCCAGTAGTAGAGGTCGATCATTGAGGTTCCGTAAACAGTGAACGGTGAATCGTGAATGGGGAAAGGGCGTATTTTGAGGTCAGTCTCTCATGGCACTTCGCAGATCGTCCAGAAACTCCGATGCCGGTTCGACACTGGTCACGAGCAAGTGATCGCGCGCACGGGTGCAAGCAACGTAGAGCAAATGGCGTTCGGTGTTGTAAACCTCTTCCAGGTCGGAATCCTCGGCCACGGTTTCGATGCGCGATTGCAGGGGAAGAATTTCGTCGTCACAGGCCATCGCCACCACCGCCCGGAACTCCAGGCCCTTCGCGAGATGCATGGTGCTGATCGAGACCTGACCGCTGGTCGTTTCGACGTTGTCGTCCAGCACCTTGAACGGCAATCCGGCCTTGGCGACTGCGGCGCGGGCACGGTCAAGTTCCGCCTCGGAGCGAACGAATACGCCGAATTCATGGGGTGCCACGTGCTCCTTGCTGCGATCTGCCAGCCAAGCGCCAACCGAGACTATCTCATCTTCCTGGCTGTTGAAGGTTCGAACGGCCGGAGCGGGTCCATTGAATACTGAAACGGTGCCGCGCCGCTCTTCGCTATTGCCATCGACATCCGACACCTCCGGCGCCAGCAACCGGTCCGTCTGCATCCTGATCTGATGCGACGTCCGGTAGTTGATGTGCAGGGTGCGCGCGCGGCCACGAATATCCACACCAAGGGACAGCCATGAGAAAGGGAGCTGAAAAATCCGCTGGCCCAGATCCCCGGCAAAGAACAGAGCGTTTGGTCGATCCGCCCCGAATGCGGCCAAAAATCGTAACTGCGCAATGCTCACATCTTGTGCCTCATCGACCACAACAAATTCAAAGGGTGGGTGTTTGCGGCCAGCCAACTGGCCAGCCAGTCGATTGAACATTCCCGCGAAGGTGACAAGCCCCTGAGCACTCAACCGACCCCGCACAATTTCGAAGACTGACCAAAGCGCGGCTCGCTGAGACTCCGGCAATCGCGTCTTTCTGCCCAGGCGCTTCACGTCCCGATAAGACTCCCAGCTATCCAGTTGCCAAGCGTCAACCAGTTCCTCCCACTCCGACTGCAAGAACTTCAGGCTGAACTTCTGCCCCGTAACCGCCTGCGCCGCTTCCGTCATGAACCGCCGGATGGCATCGCGGGTGGCGATTTGTGGGCGACCGAAGTGCTGCTCATAAAGCCTCTCGCCGATGGCGTTCATGGCGTGTACTTCCAGGCGTTCAGCTAAGCGTGGTTCGTTGCTGACCAGGCGCCTGAGTCTGGTTCGCAGCGCGTTCGCCAGTGTTTCGGAAAACGTCGTCAGCAGCACCCTGCTATCCGGGTTGGTGCGGGCCAGAAACACAGCCCGATGCAACGCCACAATCGTCTTGCCCGTGCCGGCTGAGCCGGAGACGCGGGCGGGGCCGCTGTAGTCCTGCTCCACAATCTGTCGTTGCGCGGGATGGAGAAATATTGTCCATTTGTCCCATGGAAACTCCAGCGCACGCTCCAACTCGTCAACACTGCCGATAACTCTGAAGCGGCGCTGCGCATCGGGGTGAGAAAACGGATCGACTTGCTGAACTATCGGCCCCACGCTCGGAACAGAGCTTGTTTGGAGATCCACCTCTTCGGTGCCATGGTATCGCGCGTCAGCTTCGTGGACGGCATATCGTGAAGCTCGGGGCTTGCCCCCTGTCGCGAGTTCCAGCAACGCCTCGGCCGCCTCGCTGGGCAAATGGTCCGCCAGGTCCAGAAGACTATCTTCGTTGGCCTGGCGTACATCACCCAGCCATTCCGCCGGTACCCCGTAGTTCAGCAGTTCATTGTCGGAGATTTGGACAAATAGCGGCTTCCGTGCGGACGCCGACTTTGTTGCCTCAACATATTTCGGGACGAAAATCTCCTGAACGGTCTCCCGAATCTCCACCAATTGCGCAGCACCCGTCTTCGGATGTGTTTCCAATTTCCGTCTCTCGGCCCAGGCGTATGCCTTGTCGTGGTGATCGACGTAGCAGAGCAGCAGACTGCCCGACGTCTTGTGCACGATCAGGCGGATGTCGGCGCTGACGCGCACCGACCAGAAATTCTTGTCTTTGGACTTGTCGATCTTGTGGAGTTGCATCCCCGGATTGACCGGGTCGAGCTGCAGATCGAAGGCGGTGGTCTTGACGGCCTTCTGCTCGTCGCCGGTCAGGCGAGCGAGACTGTCGGTGAAGGTGTCGCCGATGCGGAAATTCATCACGCCTTTTCCCACAACTGGCGAATCGGAACCGCGTAAAACCCCTCGCCGAAGCTCGCACTGATCTCGCCATCGTAGAGCACGACGCCTTTGACAAACCGCTTGCCCGCGGCCTGCTTCAGTTTTCGCAGCCCCCGGAAGTCGGCGTCGACGACGGTCGCGGCAGCCTTGACCTCGATGCCGGCTAGCGCCCCCGCACCCCGCTCCAGAACGATATCCACTTCGACACCGTCGCGGTCGCGAAAATGGAAGAACGACACGGGCTCCGGACGCCAGCTCGCCTGGCGCTTCAATTCCTGCAGGACGAATGTCTCAAGCAGCGGGCCGAGGGTTTCGCGATCCCGATACAACTGCGATGCATCCATACCGAGCAGTGCACAGGCAAGTCCCGTATCCCCCATATGAAGCTTGGGTGTCTTGACCAGGCGGCTCAGGCGGTTGCTGTGCCAGGGCGGCAGGCGTTCCAGCAGGAACACCTGCTCCAGCAAAGTAACGTAATCGTGGATTGTCTGCCGCGTGAGCTGGAACGGTCCCGCCAGATCAGCGACGTTGATGAGCCGCGCAGTGTAACCCGCGGCCACGGCAAGCAGCCTGGGCAGCGCGTCGAGAGAACGCACCCGCGACAGGTCGAGCACATCCCGCTGCACCTGAGTCTCGATGTAGTCGCGGTACCACGCAGCGCGGCGTGCCGCCGTGCGCCTCGCCAGGGCGGCCGGATAGCCGCCGGCGGCGATATGCTCCGCCAGCGCCGCGCCCAGCCGCGCTCGTGCGCGTGCGGAAGTTGCCGCTGAACAGGGCATCGAGAAAGCCCGGCGGTTTGCCGGCCAGCTCGCACTGTGCCAGCGGATGCAAGCGCAGAATGCCCAGACGGCCAGCCAGCGAATCGGCGAGTTTGGGGACCAGCAGCACGTTGGCCGAGCCGGTCAGGATAAAACGTCCTGGAGTCCTCTGGCGATCGACGGCAACCTTCAGCGCCGTGAACAGCGCCGGAACGCGCTGCACCTCATCCAGGATGACGCGCGCGGGCAACTCCGCCACGAAACCGACCGGGTCCCGTTCCGCGGCCGCGCGCGCCGCCGCGTCGTCGAACGAGAAATAGCGATACCCGCGGGGCTCGCCCACCAGGCGCGCCAGCGTGGTCTTGCCGCTCTGGCGGGGACCATGAATCAGGACCACCGGCGTGTCCGCCAGCGCCTCGCGCAAGCGTGGCGCCAGGAAGCGGGGGATGGTCACAGGTTTGCGCGGCATGGCCGATGATAGCCCGGGCAAGCGGCTGATCGCAAGTTTGCCGTCCGGCTGATCGCTAGTTGGTAGTTCGGCTAATCGCTAACTTGTGTGGCGGCTGATCGGGAACGGCGATGAGCGTTCGGCGCGTGAAATCGAGAATTGCGCCCGCATTTTGAAGGCGGAGCCGGATTGAAATGCAGGGCGAAGGCGGTGGTCTTGACCGCCTTCTGCTCTTCCCCGGTCAGGCGCGAGAGGCTGTCGGTAAATGTGTCGGCGATGCGGAAGTCCATCTTGTGACCGGAGCTTACTTCGGCATCTCGCTTCGCCAGATCACCGCCGCACGAAATCAGCGCGCTGAGCGATCAGCGCGGCTCGCTCCTTTTGTTCGGCTTTCCCCATCTCAGGATCGGTTTGCGACCACGGCCACCCCACGATGTTGGCATGCCGCGGTGGTGGTTCTTGAGCCACGACGTCCAGCGACGCCGATCTGACGTGCGTCGCCTTGAAAATTGCGGCTCCATACAGCGTTCGGCCTCTCGCGACATACATCTGCCACAGAGCTTCGGTTGGATGGCTCCCATGTCGGAATACGGATGTCTCACCATTATTGGGATTTGGCAAGAAAACGGACGGCTTCACCCCGGCCGCATTGAACTGACTGGACGACGTGAGAAACCTTGCGAGGTCTTCCTCGTCGTCTACGATCTCAGCGAGACCCGACGATAGCATTTCCGCCATTCATGATCGATCTGATCCCTTCAAGGATTCTCGGCGGCATGTTCTCTTCGTCGAAGCGCGCCACGGCGTGGCCCTTGTCAGTACCGTCCAGCCAGGCATACGCAAGCCGATTGCTTGTACCGAT
>JAYVMZ010000130.1:0-9548 GCA_043758735.1 Betaproteobacteria bacterium | reverse complement strand
CCGGCCGCAACTTGATCGCCACACCGCTATTTGCCATGAGCGACATCATAGCAATCGTCGGATTAAATGTAACGTTATTTATGAGACACTACACTAGCGCCCGCCTGAACGCGGCCGCCTACGCGGATAGCGGTTGGGGCGCGGCCGGGGGTGCAAAAATATCCCGGTAGCTGGTGTACATGGTCAACACCATGACCGGAATCCACAGCACCAGGCCGATCCCGAACGGGATCGCGGCCACGACCAGCAGCAGCAGGCTGAATACCCCGTAAACCAGGAAAGGCTGCAGGTTGCGCAGGCAGGCGCGCACGCTGGCGCCCATCGCGGCAAAAGCGGGGGCGCCGTCGAGAATGACCAGCGTCGGCGAAAACCATGTCGCCATGGCCAGAGGAACGAACAGCGACGTTCCCACCAGCAGGGCCATCAGGATGCGCGTCGCAACTTCCGGCGTGATGCTTGCAGGGTCGATGCCATCGACGCCAACTTTCAGCGCCTCCTGAAATTCCGGGCCACCCAGCATGATCATCACGCCGGAAATGACGACCTGGCCGACAAGATAAACCCCGCCAACAGTGATGAGGTGGGAGGTGTTCTGGCGAAAGCCGCGGAACAAATGGGCGATCTCAATATCCTGACCCGACTGGATATCGTTGGCCGCGGTCATCAGGCCACCGAGCAACAACGGGGTCAGCAGGTAAAGCAGATAGGGGCCGATCATCGGCAGGATGCTCAATCCCACGCCAATCAGGACGAATATCAGGTGCAAGACGATCCAGATCAGCGGGTTCTTCTTGAACAATCTGAAGGCGGCCGCGATCCATTGCCAGCCCCGGCCCGCGGGGACACTTTGAATGTTCATCGATGCTTCCCTGGCAACCGGCGGTCAGGCGCCGCTGGCACGGTGATTGAAAAGAATCCGGCGAAAACGTTCCGGGTCATGCTTGTGGGTGAGTTCACCCGGACGTGGCAGATGGAAATCGTACAGGCGTGAAACCCAAAATCGCAGTGCGCCCGCGCGTAACATCCACGGCCACGCCGCGTGTTCCTGGGCGGTAAAGGGCCGCACGGACACATAGGCGTTCAGCAACGCGTCGGCACGCACACGGTCCAGCCTCGCGTCGGCATCCACGCACCAGTCGTTCACGGTGATGGCCACGTCGTAGACAAAACAATCGACGCAGGCGAAATAGAAATCGATGAAACCGCCCACCCGGTCGCCATCGAACAGCACGTTGTCGCGGAACAGGTCCGCGTGCACCACGCCGCGCGGCAATCCTTCGCGATCCTGTCGGGCCTGGAAGCGGATTTCCGATTCGAGCAACGCGGCATCGTCGGCTTTCAGGAATGGATAGATGTCCGGTGCGCACGCCGTCCACCACTTTGCACCGCGCAAGTTCTCCAGTTGTCCCGGGTAAGTCCGGCCGGCCAGATGCATTTCCGCGAGGACTTCGCCGACGCGCGCGCAGTGCTCGGGTCCCGGCGCAGTCACCGGCTGGCCCTCCAGGCACGAGACGATGGCCGCCGGCTTGCCGTTGAGTTCGCCGAGCAATTCATTCTGCAGATTGGCGATCGGCTTCGGGCAGGGCAGGCCGTGACTTGAAAGATGGGCCATGAGGTTCAGGTAGAACGGAAGCTCTTTGCTGGTCAGCTTCTCGAACAGCGTCAGTACATAGCGGCCGTGCGTCGTGGTCACAAAGTAATTGGTGTTCTCGATGCCGGAGAGGATGCCGTCCAGGGCAGTCGGCAGGCCGATCGAGTAGTTCCTGAGCCAGGCCGAAAGCTGCTCGCGGGTAACGGTGGTAAAAACGGACATCGGGCGGTTTCTAGAGATTCAATTGTGCTTCGCGCTCGGCGGCGGTGGGCTCGAAACCGCGTTTTTCGTAGTGGTCGAATATTGCAGCAACCACTTTCTCGGGGTCGTCGATCAATTTGATCAGGTTCAGGTCGGTGTCACCGATCATGCCCTCACTCACCATCCGATCCTGGATCCAGTCGATAAGCCCACGCCAATACGAAGCCTGCATGAGGATGATGGGGAACCGGCGAATCTTCCCGGTCTGCACCAGGGTCAGCGCCTCCATCAATTCATCCATGGTGCCGAAGCCGCCCGGCACCACGACGTACGCACAGGCAAACTTGACGAACATGACCTTGCGTACGAAAAAACGCGAGAAGGTCTGGCTAATGTCCTGATACTGGTTGGACGACTGCTCGTGAGGCAGTTGGATGTTCAATCCTACCGAGGGCGATCGGCCGGCAAAGGCGCCCTTGTTTGCGGCTTCCATTGCGCCAGGGCCGCCTCCTGAGATCACGCTGAATCCCGCGTCGGACAAGCGTCGCGACACGTCTTCGGTCAGCTGATAATACGGATGTCCGCGCGCAATGCGAGCGCTACCGAAGATGCTTACCGCGGGCTGTATGTGAGCCAGGCGTTCGGTTGCTTCTACAAACTCTGACATAATTCCGAATACCCGCCAGGATTCCCGTGCCGCCCATGTCTTCTCGACCAGTTCGGGAGCAAGCGGAACAGGGAGCTTCTGCTTTTCGTTCATATTGGATTTTCGACGCTGATCGTCAATGAAAACGCTAGTGCTGGTGGATGGTTCTTCCTACCTATATCGCGCATTCCACGCGCTGCCCGATCTGCGCAACCGGCACGGCGAACCGACCGGCGCCATCAAGGGCGTGCTGAGCATGCTGGAAAAGCTGCGCAGGGAAACGTCCGCGGATTATATAGCCTGTGTATTCGACGCAAAAGGAAAGACCTTCCGCGACGACTGGTATCCGCAGTACAAGGCCACCCGCTCGCCGATGCCGGATGACCTGGTGAAGCAGATCGAGCCCTTGCACGACAGCGTCCGGGCGATGGGCTGGCCGTTGCTGATGGTCGAGGGTGTCGAAGCCGACGACGTCATCGGCACCCTGGCGAAAGAGGCCGAAGCCGTGGGCGTGCAGACCATCATTTCCACCGGCGACAAGGACATCACCCAACTCGTCAATCCGATGGTGAGGCTGGTGAATACCATGTCCAACGAATCCCTCGACGAAAAAGGCGTGAAGGAGAAATTCGGCGTCGAACCGGCGCAGATCGTCGACTACCTGACCTTGATCGGAGATTCCGTGGACAACGTTCCCGGTGTCGACAAGGTCGGCCCGAAGACCGCGGTGAAATGGCTGTCGCAATATGGCACGCTCGATGACGTGATTGCCCATGCCGGGGAAATCACCGGCGCGGTCGGCGAGAATCTGCGCAAGGCGCTGCCATGGCTGCCGACCGCAAAGAAACTGCTGAGCATCAAATGCGACGTACCTCTGCCTGTGGGTGTCGGAGGACTCGAGCCGCAGCCGCGCAACATCGGCGAACTCACGCGTTTGTTCGAGAGGTTCGAGTTCAAGAGTTGGTTGAGGGAGTTGGAAGGGAGAGAGACCAAGGCGGAGGGGCGAGGGACGCCCGACGCCGCTGGATACCGGCCTTCGGCCATAAGCGACGAG
The DNA here is from genome assembly GCA_043758735.1 of Betaproteobacteria bacterium. GTDB lineage: Bacteria > Pseudomonadota > Gammaproteobacteria > Burkholderiales > JACQAP01 > JACQAP01. The sequence goes on along the minus strand of JAYVMZ010000130.1, from coordinate 6,056 downwards.
GGACGAGGGAATGAAACAGCCGTATCCACCCTTCGTCCCTCGGCGGCGCGGCACTACGAGACCATCCTCACTGAACCACAGCTCCAATCCTGGCTAACGCGAATTTCTGCCGCGCCGCTGGTGTCCGTCGACACCGAAACGACCAGCCTGGATCCGCTGACGGCGCAACTGGTCGGCATCTCGCTTTCTGTGCAAGCCAATCAGGCTGCCTACATTCCGGTCGGCCACAACTACAACAGCGCGCCGGCGCAACTGTCCCGCGATCATGTCCTGGCAGCGCTGAAGGATTGGCTGGAAAACCCGCACTCCCGCAAAGTCGGGCAGAACCTCAAATACGACAAGCACGTATTCGCCAATTGCGGAATCCTGCTGGGCGGAGTGGAGCACGACACCCTGCTGCAGTCCTACGTGCTGGAAAGCCATCGCCCGCACGACATGGACAGCCTCGCCGAGCGCCATCTCGACATCACCACCATCACTTACGACGACGTCACCGGCAAGGGAGCGGGCCGCATTCCATTCGAGCAGGTCGAGGTCGACCGCGCCACCGAATATGCCGCCGAGGATGCCGATGTGACGTTGCAACTGCACCAGGCGCTGTGTCCGCAGATCGAACAGGATGCGAAGCTGCTGCACATTTACCGGAACATAGAAATGCCGGTGATGGAAGTGCTGTTCACCATGGAGCGCAATGGCGTGCTGCTGGACATCCAGCTCCTCGAGCAGCAAAGCCGGGATCTCGGCATCAAGATGCTGGCGCTCGAACAGGCGGTGCACATGCAGGCGGGGCAACCCTTCAACCTGAATTCGCCAAAGCAGCTCCAGGAAATCCTGTTCGAGCGCCACAAGCTTCCGGTGAAGAAGAAAACGCCCGGCGGCCTGCCTTCGACGAACGAGGACGTGCTGCAGGAACTCGCCCTCGATCATCCGCTTCCCAAGCTGATTCTCGAGTACAGAAGCCTGTCCAAACTGAAATCGACTTATACCGACAAGCTGCCGCGTATGGTGAACGCCCGGACGGGACGCGTGCATACGAATTACGCGCAGGCGGTGGCGATCACCGGCCGGCTGTCGAGCAACGATCCGAACCTGCAGAACATCCCGGTGCGCACCGCGGAAGGCCGCCGCATTCGCGAGGCATTCATCGCGCCGCCGGGTTCGGTCATCATTTCCGCGGATTATTCGCAGATCGAGTTGCGCATCATGGCGCACCTGTCGCAGGACAAGGGACTGCTCAAGGCGTTTGCCGTCGGCGAAGACGTGCACCGGCATACCGCATCGGAAATCTTCGGCACCGAATCGGCGGCCGTGACCAGCGAGCAGCGGCGCTACGCCAAAGTCATCAATTTCGGGCTGATATACGGCATGTCCGCCTTTGGACTGGCGTCGCAGCTCGGCATCGAGCGCTCGGCGGCGCAGCAATACATGGAGCGTTATTTCCTGCGTTATCCCGGCGTGAAGGATTACATGGAGCGCACCCGCGAGAGCGCGCGCCACCTCGGTTACGTGGAAACCGTGTTCGGGCGCAGGCTCTACCTGCCGGAGATCAAAGCGAGCAATCCGGCGCGGCGCCAGGGCTCGGAGCGCGCCGCCATCAATGCGCCGATGCAGGGAACCGCGGCCGACCTGATCAAGCTGGCGATGATTGCCGTGCAGGGCTGGATTGCGGAATCGCGCATGAAGAGCCAGATGATCATGCAGGTGCATGACGAACTTGTTCTGGAAGTACGGGAGTCGGAGATCGATTCAGTAAAAAACGAGCTACCGAGACTGATGAACAGCGTCGCGACACTGGATGTGCCGCTCGCGGTGGACCTAGGCGTGGGACCGAACTGGGAAAAGGCGCACTAAATTGATCTAATTCACCGACGTGAATTAGGGAAAGATCAATAAACCATTGCAATCGGTATGCCAACGCAGCAGTTCGGCCTCGTTACAATTTTCATGCTGACGCACCCATCAGTTAGCGGGTCACTCGACTATCCGTCGCTGTTGGCCGACGCATGCGAGGCTGTACGCCTTGCAGTCCGGACGCAATTTTTGCTGCTGGATATTCCCGTTGTTGCGAGGACGCATCCAGACTTTGACATCTTTACACCCACTTCTGTCCAGCCGGGATCAGTGAAAGGAAATAATCCGGCTCGCGCCATGCGCCTGATGTCAGAAGCGCGAATGACGTACCATGGATTGCGGAAGTAGTGCGCTATTCGTTTCCGGCCGTAAATCGGCGAGGAGAAAACGTCCCGCAGCGGGCGATGTGCGAAATGGCGACGCAGGAGAATTGAGCTGGCGGGATTCGTGTCTTTCAGAATTCCATGTCGAGTTCGTCGATCTCTTCGGCTTCATTGCGCGCTGCTTCGATCCACTCGACCATTTCGGGCAGCGCCATGATGCGCCCAACATCTGCAGCGCATTGTGCATCGTGCTTGACGTCGTAGGTTGTGAATCGCGTCGCGACCGGCGTGGCGTCGGCCATGCTGCGCTGTCCGAAAAGGAAAGGTCCCCCGTAAGGGGTCAGGCATTACCCGCCAGATGGTGGTAATGCGTTCGATGTTGCCCACTGCCCGCGCCCAGATTTTGTGGCCGCGAAAATGCGCCTTCAGGTTCATCGGCAGCGTCGCGCGCAGGCTGCTGAAGCCGGAATGCATTTCGCCGCAGATGGCCCGGCAGTGGGCGCGCGTCGGCATCATCGGGTGAAGCACCTTACTTCTTCACCGATCTCCTTTGCGCCTTCGCGGTGACAGAAGTTTTTGAACGTGCGGATCAGGAGCGGCTCAGCGTGATGGCTTTTTCCGGACAGGCGACAACGCAGAGTCCACAGGCATGGCAGGCGTCGGCGTTCGAGACAAATGCCTGTTGCCAATGGTGAGCGAAGCCTTTAAGTTTTCCGCGCAGGCTTAACCCGCGGCGCAATTCGGCTTCGACTGTTCCCATCGTGAATACATTATACGGACAGACCGCGACGCATTCCTTCTTCCCTTCGCAGCGATTACGATCGATGACCGGGTGGAAAACGCTGGGTGCCTGTTTGCAGTCCGTTTGCTCGATATCCATTGGCGCGGTTCCTTCAGTGACGCGGCATCAGCCCGCCGGCTGAAGTGCGCGATCCGGTTCGCTGCTGCCGAGCGAATACTGGATGCCGTAAAGATTGGCGTAGATGCCGCCCTTGGCCAGCAACTCCCTGTGTGTCCCGATTTCCGCGATTTCGCCTTTGTCGAGCACGACGATACGGTCCGCATTCTCGATGGTGGACAGCCGGTGGGCGATGACGATCGTCGTTCGACCCTGCATGAGCTCTTCGAGCGCCGCCTGGACGTGCTTCTCCGATTCCGAATCCAGGGCCGAGGTTGCCTCGTCCAGGATCAGGATCGGGGCGTCTTTCAAAATCGTGCGGGCAATCGCCAGGCGCTGACGTTGGCCACCTGACAGTCTGACGCCGTTTTCACCGATCAGCGTATCGAAACCCTGCGGCATGGCACGAATGAATTCCAGTGCATGCGCTCCGGCAGCCGCACTTTCGATCGCCTCCGGGCTCGCTCCCGCGGCCTGGCCATAGGCGATGTTCGCCGCCACCGTATCGTTGAACAGCGCGACTTCCTGGCTTACCAGCGCGATATTCCTGCGCAAGCTCGCCAGCGAAAGCGCTTCGATGTCATGTCCGTCTATCGTGATAGTTCCCGCACCGGGGTGGTAGAAACGCGGCACCAGATTCGCGAACGTCGTTTTCCCGCCGCCCGACGAACCAACCAGGGCGATGGTCTCCCCGGACCGGATCGACAGCGTGACATTTTTCAGGGCCGGCACGTCGGCACGAGGATAACGGAAGCCGACATTGTTAAAACTGATGTCCCCATGCGCGCGTTCGAGCGATGTGGTTCCTTCGTCCTTCTCCGGCTTCTCGTCCAACAGGGCGAACACACTCTCCGCTGCTGCAAGGCCACGCTGCAAATGCTCGGCCACGCCGGTCAGCCGCTTAAGTGGGGATGTCAGCAGCAGCATGGCGGCAAGGAAAGAAACGAATCCGCCAACCGTCGTGGCGTCGGACTGCGCCTGCTTGGTTGCGTAATAGACCACCACGGCCACGGCGATCGCGGCGAGCAATTGCACGATCGGCACATTGCCTGCGGCGGCGGCCGTCTGCTTCATGCTGAAGCTGCGCAGCCGGTTGCTGGTCGCGGCGAAACGCTGCGCTTCGTATTCCTGTCCGCCGAAAATCTTCACCACTTTGTTGCACTCGACCGTTTCCTGCAGGACCTGGGTGATGTCGCCCATCGCTTCCTGAGTTTTGCGGCTCATGTTGCGCAACCGGACATTGAAGTAGCGCACTACCAGGGCGATCGGCGGAACCATGATCAGCGAAAGCAGCGTGAGCTTCCAGTCGGTGTACAGCAGATAAGCCAGCAGGCCGACGAGCGTCACGGAATCCTTGATCAGCACCGTAACCACGTTGGTGGCCGCGCCGGTAACCTGCGCTGCATCGAAAGTAAATCGTGAAATCAGATTGCCCGTGGTGTTGTCATGAAAATAGCCGAGTGGCAGGGCGAGCATACGGCGGAACATCATGTCGCGCAGGTCCATCACCACCTTGTTGCCGACCCATGCACTGGCATAAGTCCCGAGATACGCACCTGCGCCGCGAACGATGTAGAGGAGCACCATGAACACCGGCACCCAGGTGATCAGGAAAGGATCCTTGTTGACAAAGGTGCCGTCGAGGAAAGGCTTCACCGCAACCGGCAATGCGACTTCGGTGGCCGCGGTGATTAGCATGCCGACGATCGACAGCGCGAATACGCCCCAGTATGGCTTGACGTAGCGGAGCAGGCGGAAATAGAGCTGGGTACTGGTCATCTGTAGCATGGCCGCACAATAGCAAAACTGCGAGGTACAGGACAGGACGCACAAGAAAAAAGGCCTGGCGGAGCCAGGCCTTGGCACGTCTTAACTACTGAATGTTCCGGTTATTGTCCGAAGTGATATTCCGCGCTGATCAGGAAGCTGCGTTGCGCCTCGGGATAGGCAGAGAACGATGCGCCTCCGACAATGCCGTAAGTAAAATACTTCTTGTTGAAGAGATTATAAATCGTGGCCCCAAACCTCCAGTTGCCGATGTCGTAGCCCGCAATCAAATCGGTAACCGTATAGTCCGGCATTTTCCTGCCGAAAGTGTTGCCCTGATCGTTGTCGAAATATTGCTCGCCAACATACGAGACCCTGCCAGTCAGCGTAGTACGCGCGATCGGCTTCCAGGTCAGGCTTGCATTCGCACGATGTTTCGGAACGAGCGGGACGTAGTTGCCACTGACGTCGACACCCCCAAAATTACCCTCCCTGAATTTCGCGATGGTCAACGTGTAGTTCGCATTCAGCGCCAAGGTTTCGGAAAAAGAAATGTTGGTCTCCAGTTCCAGGCCTTTTCTTTCCGTCGGCGGCAGGTTTACGTTCGTAAAAGGCACCACCGGTATGAACATTATTTCGTTTTCCAACTTCATGCGATACACGGCCACTCGCAAACTTGCGCGATCCACTCCGACTTCGGCACCGAGTTCCTGATCGTTGGACGTCTGCGGACCGAGAAGTGTCGTACGGAAACGGTTGTCATCCACGTTCGCCATCCGAAAACTCCTGCCTACGCGTCCGTACACGCTCAATTGATCATTCAATCCCTGTTTTAGAGCAATATCATAGGCGTGAAGAGTCTTGTTCTGTTCTTGTTCTGGAGTAAATCCGACAGCGTCTTGCGAGTTGGTATCAGAACGTTGCTCGCGACCGGCGATGCTTAATATCGTGCGACTTGCTAAGTCGAAAGTATCCTTCACGTAGATCGCCCGGTTCTCCTGCGCGGACACAGTGCTGGAAGGAAATCCGCCGAAGACGGCCGTGGAATCGTAGTCCCACCTTTCCCAGTCCAGGCCGACAATGAGCGCATTGTTTCGTCCAAATATTTGGAAGGGCAGTTTTATGCGAGGTGAAACCTCCGTGACACGACCATGGGTGTCGATCGAATCCGTGCCGAATCCCGCAATGTTGTGTCGTTCACGATGATTGGCGTCTAG
>JAYVMZ010000129.1:0-2787 GCA_043758735.1 Betaproteobacteria bacterium | reverse complement strand
ATGTAAAAAAGCAAGGTAAGTCCTACCAAATGCTGCACCGAGACCACCAACTCGCGCTGTTCTGAAATACCCCGCGGCTTGCCGCGGGGTTGTTTATTCATCCGCTTGAGGCGACCGGATTGGCGGCGGAACGATATTGCCGCCGCGATGACCATAAGGCAGGCCATGGACCGGAAAGTTCCATGGCATAACGTTCCCTCACTCCAGCCCTCTCCCCCGGAAGCGGTGGAGAGGGAGAGGGAACAGCGGGCGACCATTTGGCGCGCTCCGGCGTTTCAACTTCTTGTCCGCTTCCGGGACAAGGGAACACTCCTATGCACCCGGAGGGGGTGAAGCCCAGCAGACGGCTGGGATGAGGTGGCTATGCGGCGACGACGTACGCCTGCATGCGATTGCGCAATGAATCCGGGATTGGCACTGCTTTCAGTGTTTCCTTGGAGAGCATGCAGATGGTATGGCGGCATTTCAGGCAGGCGCGGCCCTCGATGCTGGCGTTGAATTCGAGTTCGATGGAACTGTTGCCGAGCCGCAGGATTGTCAGTTCGATCGCGAGCGTATCGCCGAAGCGCGCCGGACTGAGAAAATCGCATTGGGTGCCGACCGTCGGCGTGCCGAGTTGCTGCGTCATCAACAAGTCGGCGAAACGCTCCTTCAGCCCGGTGTTGAACCAGTCCTCCATGGCGTCGTGAAGCAGGTCGAAGAAGCGCGGGAAATAAACCTGGCCCGCGGGGTCGCAATGCGAGAAGCGGATCGGGTATTCGACGCGAAAGACTTTTCCCATGGCCCGCTCAGCGCAGCAGCCTGCCGGGCAGGGCACCAGTGTGCTGGTCGTCGCGCAATGTTTCGACGCCGGCAACGAAGGTGTGGCGGTAGCCGTCCGCGCGCTGCATCAGGCGCCGCCCGCCGGCGGGCAGGTCATAGACGACTTCGTGCTTGCGCACGCCGAGCTTGTCGAAGTCGATGATGTTGAGGTCGGCGCGATAGCCGGGCGCGAGCACGCCACGATCCTTCATGCCGTAGGCAAGCGCGCAGTCGCGCGTTTGCTTGCGCACCAGGAATTCCAATGGTAGTTGCGCGCCGCGCTTGCGGTCGCGTGCCCAGTGCGTCAGCAGGAAAGTGGGCGCGCTTGCATCGCAGACCGTGCAGACGTGGGCGCCACCGTCGGCAATGCCCATGATGGTTGCCTCGTCCTGGATCATTTCACGGATGTTGTCGAGGTTGCCTTCGGTGTAGTTCTCGAAGGTTTCGACCAGCAACTGCTTGCCGTTGCGCGCCATCATCGCGTCTAGCGCCAATGCCCACGGGCTGGTGTCCGATGCCTGCGCCCTTGCGCCGATGCTCAGCGACGGATGCGGTTCGTAGTCGTAAGTGTCGTCGACCACGTATATCCGGTGCAGCGCATCGGCGATGCGCGTTGTATGTTCGTCAACCGGCCTTTCCTCGACCAGCTTGCGCCGAAGGTCCGCGTTGCGCTGCAGGCGGTCGATGCGCTGCGCGGGCGTCAGATTGTTCATCGCGGTCCATGCAGGGTGCGAAGAAAACGGATGAATGGTCGTTTCCAGGCCCATCATCAGGCCGATCGGCCGGCAGCCGACCTGTCCATTCACGTGAACGCCCGCCTTGCGCGCCTCATGGATCTGTGCACGCGTTTCGCGCCACAGTTCGGGCGCGTTGTTGACCTGCAGCAGCAGCACCGACAATGGCCGGTCGGCCACTTGGGCCGCGGCGCGCAGGATTTCGAATTCGCCGGGGCCGAAATCGGAATTGACTTCGATGACGCCGCGCCCGGCGCGTTTCATGGCGGAGGCCAGGCCGAAAAGCTCCGGTTCACCAGCGGACAGACTCGGCGTGGACCGTCCGTCGGCGGCGCGATGCTTGATGGTGCGCGAAGTGGTGAAGCCGAGCGCGCCGGCGCGCAATGCTTCCTCCAGCAGTTCACCCATTTGCGCGATTTCTTCGTCTTTCGGCACGGCGGCATGATCGGCGCCGCGTTCACCCATGACATAGAAACGCAGGGCGCAATGCGGCACCTGCGCGCCGACATCGATGACTTTGGGCGCGGCTTCGAGCGCGTCGAGATAGTCGGGAAAGGATTCCCAGTTGAATTTCACGCCTTCGGACAGCACGGTACCGGGAATGTCTTCCACGCCTTCCATCAGGTTGATGAGGTAGGGCGCTGCGCCTTTGCGCACCGGAGCAAAACCCACACCGCAGTTTCCGAACACGACCGTGGTCACGCCATGCCAGGTCGACGGCGTGAGATACGGGTCCCAGGTGGCCTGACCATCGTAATGCGTATGGATATCGACGAAGCCCGGCGTGACCAGCAATCCGCGCGCATCGATCTCGCGGCGCCCGCGGCCGACATCGCCACCGACCGCCGTGATGAGTTTGCCGTCGATCGCTATATCGGCGATGCGCCGCGGCGCACCCGTGCCGTCGACGACCGTGCCGTTGCGGAGGACGATATCGTGCATGCAGCTTCTCCGGATTTTCTTGTTATGTAATGACGCAGCGACCCGCCGCGCCGGTTCGTTCTTATAGTCCAAGCCTCGCGCCCGCGCAACCCTGAATACTGTATGACCATTAAAATAAGGCTCTCGACCAGACGCGCGCACCGCAAGGACGCGGATACCCTACGTGGGTAGCACGTCGGGTATCCGCGTCCTCTGCGGTGCGCGCGTGGCCTTAGGCTGAAGTTCCAGGCGAATTTGCGTTGCCCGAGGGGCACAAGCGCGAATGTAGATGGCTGATATTTGAGCTGGTTGTTGGTGCAATATGTAGCCA
>JAYVMZ010000128.1:0-5655 GCA_043758735.1 Betaproteobacteria bacterium | reverse complement strand
CCCTGTGGCGACCGAAATATCGCTGAGTCCGACAGGCTCCTAGCGCCTACAGACGATCCGTCGCCCCTCGGCGCCGGTATTCAGGATCACCTTCCTCGTCGTCAATTCCTCTACGGTCAATGTGACGGCCTTTGCGTTATCGGTCAGCGTCAGCATTTTCCCCGCCAACTCGTATTTCGATTCCGTTATCTGTCCGTCGCTCGCGGCGATTTTGAGGATGGCATCCTGCTGGAAGTTGTAGCGGCTGGTCCGCCCGGAAATGGCGTCGGTGCAGGACCATTCGCCGGCAATCGGATTCGCGGGGATCTCGAGCGTCGGCGCTTCCGCGGAGACTGCTGGCGCGGCATTCGTCGTTTGAACTGGCGGCGTGAGCTGGGGAGCCGGTGTCGGTTCTGCCGCGGCCCGCTTTGCGGGAGGCGGAGGTGGCGGCACTGCGGCCCGTTTTGGCCATAAAACGAAGAGGCCCACCAACACGACGACGGCCGCGATCCATTTTCCCCATTTGTGCAGGAACGACGGCTCCGGCTCTTCCTGCGACACCGCGGACGCGGGCGTTTGCGGTTTGGCAAGCGATGCATCGTAGGTCGTGCGCTGGATGGCATCGGAGAGAATTTCTTTCGACTGCTGCAGCACCCTCAGCTTGTTGGGATCCTGCATCGTCGCGGATTTCAGTTCGTCGATGCGCGCGATATAGGCCGCATTGATTTCCTGCGCTGTAGCCTTGGGATCGACGCCGAGAATTTCGTAGAGGGTTTTCTTCATGGCGGTGCGGAAGAATTCCCTAGATCATGCGCCGACCGACCGCCCGTCGCAACACTCAGGCCGCAAACACAGGCCGCAAATATAGCCGGCTGGGAACCGAACCGCTCCCGCATCGCAGCATCGATCGCCTGCAATGACATGACGTTGCCGACATTGTTGGCCTGGCACAACCGGACGTGCGGCCAGTCTTTGAAGGTCTTCCAGTGACCCCGGCCGACAGGCCGAAAAAGAAAGCTATTTCTTGTTCTGCCCGCCCCATTTCCAGTCACGGATCTCGGGCATGTCGTCGCCATGCAGGCGGATGTAGGCGCGATGCTCGGCGAGCTTTTCGCGCATGAGTCCCGTCACCTCCACGGCACGCGCGCCCAGGACGGGTATGCGGTCAATGACGTCCATGACCAGATGGAAGCGATCGATATCGTTGATCACGGTCATGTCGAATGGCGTGGTGGTGGTACCTTCTTCCTTGTAGCCGCGCACATGCAGATTGCCATGGTTGGTGCGGCGGTAGGTCAGCCTGTGGATCAGGGCGGGGTAGCCGTGATAGGCGAACACGATCGGCTTGTCCTGCGTGAACAGCGCATCGAACTGCGCGTCGCTCAGCCCATGGGGATGCTCGTTCTGCGGTTGCAAGGTCATCAGGTCGACCACATTGATGACCCGCACCTTGAGGCCCGGGATGTGGGTCCGCAGCATGTCCACGGCGGCGAGCGTTTCCAGCGTCGGCACGTCGCCCGCGCAGGCCATCACCACATCGGGCTCTTCATCGTCATCGCTGCTCGCCCACTGCCATATGCCGAGTCCCGTACTGCAGTGTTGCTGAGCGGCGTCCATATCCAGCCATTGCCACGCGGGTTGCTTGCCGGCGACGATGACGTTGACGTAGTTGCGGCTGCGCAGGCAGTGGTCCGCAACGGACAGCAGCGTATTGGCATCCGGCGGCAGATAAATGCGGATGACATCCGACTTCTTGTTGGCGACATGGTCGATGAAGCCGGGATCCTGGTGGCTGAAACCGTTGTGGTCCTGGCGCCACACATGGGAAGTCAGCAGATAGGTCAGCGAGGCGATCGGCCGACGCCATGGAATCTCGCGCGAAACCTTCAGCCATTTGGCGTGCTGGCTGAACATGGAATCGACGACATGGATGAAAGCTTCGTAGCAGGAAAAGAACCCATGGCGCCCGGTCAGCAGGTAACCTTCGAGCCAACCCTGGCACAGGTGTTCGCTCAGCACTTCCATCACGCGCCCGTCCGGGGAAAGATGCTCATCGCTGTCGAGAATTTCGCCGGTAAACGCGCGATCGCTGGCTTCGAATACCGCCGTCAGCCGGTTCGACGCGGTTTCATCCGGCCCGAACACGCGGAAATTCGCGTTTGCTGCGTTGGCCTTCATCACGTCGCGCAGAAACTCGCCCAGCGGGCGCGTAGATTCGTCCATGGCGCCGCCCGGCGCGGGAAGCTTGACGGCGTACGCGAGGAAATCGGGCAGCTCGAGTTCGCGCAGCAGCAGCCCGCCGTTGGCGTGCGGATTCGCGCCCATGCGCCGATCGCCCTTCGGCGCCAGTTCTGCCACGCCGGCAATCAATTTTCCGGTCTCATCGAATAATTCGTCCGGGCGATAACTCTTCAACCACTGTTCGAGCAACTGCAGGTGCCGCGGGTCCTTTTGCAGATTCGTCAAGGGCACCTGGTGCGACCGCCATGTGCCTTCTGTCTTCAGGCCGTCCACTTCCCTGGGTCCGGTCCAACCCTTGGGCGTGCGCAGGATGATCATCGGCCAGACGGGGCGGCGGGTGAATCCGCGGCTGCGCGCCACGGTCTGGATCTGGCGGATCTCTTCGACAACGCGGTCCAGCGTCTGCGCCATCAGTTGATGCATCGTGTCCGGGTCGTCGCCTTCGACAAAATGCGGTTCGTAGCCGTAACCGCGAAACAGTTGCTCGAGTTCCTGCCGGCTGATGCGGGAGAGCAGCGACGCGCTGGCGATCTTGTAGCCGTTCAGGTGCAGGATGGGCAGCACCGCGCCATCGCGCACCGGATTCAGGAACTTGTTGGAGTGCCAGCTCGCCGCGAGCGCGCCGGTCTCGGCTTCGCCGTCGCCGACGACGCAGGCGACCAGCAGGTCGGGATTGTCGAAGGCGGCGCCATACGCATGGGTGAGGCAATAGCCGAGTTCCCCGCCTTCGTTGATCGAGCCCGGCGTCTCCGCCGCAACATGGCTGGGAATGCCGCCGGGAAAAGAGAACTGGGTGAACAGACGTTGCAGGCCGGCCTCGTCTTGCGAAACCTTCGGATAAAACTCGCTGTAGGTACCTTCCAGGTAAGTGTTGGCAACCAGCGCCGGCCCGCCGTGCCCGGGGCCGGTCACGTAGATCACGTCGAGGTCGTGCTCCCGGATGATGCGATTCAGATGGACGTAGACGAAGTTCAGTCCGGGACTGGTGCCCCAATGGCCAAGCAGGCGCGGCTTCACGTGCTTGATTTTCAGCGGCCGCTTGAGCAACGGGTTGTCCATCAGGTAGATCTGCCCGACAGAAAGGTAATTGGCGGCGCGCCACCAGGCGTGCATCTTTTGCAGGAGTTCGGGAGCGAGCGGCTGGATCATGAGCGCAGGATGGGTTGCTGGATTGCGTTGGCGTCGAGGATGGTGAACACCGCCTTTGCGATGACGATATCTTCGTCGGCAGGGATGATGCGCACCGTCACGCGGCTCACATCGGCGGAGATGACCGGCTCGCTCGCCGCGTTGCGCATTTCGTCGAACTGGATGCCAAGAAAATCCAGGCCTTCGCAGATGCGCGAACGGATCTCGGCGGAGTTCTCGCCGATGCCGCCGGTGAACACGAGGGTATCGAGCCCGCCCAGGGCTGCGGCGAAGGCGCCGATGGTCTTTCTGATCTGGTAGCAGAACATCGCCACCGCTTCGGCAGCGCGGATGTCGGTGTCCTCGTTCTGCAGCAGGTCGCGCAAGTCGGGGCTCGTTTCGGAAACGCCGAGCAGTCCGGATTCGTGGTTAACCATTTTGTGAAACTGCTGCACGCTCATGTTTTCGGTTTGCGCAAAATACGCGACAAGGCCGGGATCGAGGTCGCCGGAGCGCGTGCTCATGGGCACGCCCGCGGCCGGCGTGAACCCCATGCTGGTATCGATGCCCTTGCCGTCGCGCACCGCGGCGAGGCTCGCCCCATTGCCGAGATGGGCCAGCACGACTTTTCCCAGCGCCGCTTTCGCGCCGGCTGCGCGGGCGAGTTCTTCCATGAGATGGGCATACGACAGACCGTGGAAGCCGTAGCGCTCGACGCCCGCGCATTGATAGCGTCGCGGGATGGGCAGGATCTTTGCAACGCGCGGCATATGGCGATGGAAAGCCGAGTCGAAGCACGCCATCTGCGGCAGGCGCGGCGCGCGTTCGCTGAACAGATCGATCATGGCGATTTCGGCGGGCAGATGCTCCGGCGCGTAAGCGCTGATGCGGCGCAATTCATGGAGCAGCTCTCCAGTGACCGGTTGCGGCTCGTGGTAGCGGGCGCCGCCGTTGACGATGCGATGGCCTATCGCGCCGATCGCATCGAATCCGATGCGCTGCTCCAGCCAATCGAGCAGAAACCGCGAGGCGGCCGCATGATCGCTGTCGGCGATGGTCCGGGTTTCATGTTGATCGCCGGCCGGATCATGGAATGCGAACGACGTACACGACAGGCCGATGCGGCCAATCTTGCCCTGCAGGCCGCGCTTCGGCGGGTTGCCGCGCGGGTACAGCGCGAACTTGATGCTCGACGAGCCGCCATTGAGCGTCAGTACGGGCAACCGGTCTTGCGCAGGAGCCGATTTCGCTGTCATTTACCAGGTCCGGTCGGAATTCGGGCACGGGAGCGCCGCACCCTGTGACTCTTGACCCTCTTCCAAGGCGATTCGTTCACTTGGGCTTGCCCGGGATCTTGCTTCGGAACGGGAGCGTCAGCGTTGCAGTTTTTCTTTTTCGATGAGTTGCCGATCGTCCGCCGCCGCCGTGTTGACCCGGTTGCTCACCACATGATGTTCGACTTCGATCACGCCCTTCGCAAGCGCGGCCGACATCGCCAGCACTGGGTCGGTGACCTGCGGATCGAGCCAGGCCGCTTCCGCGCCTTTCGGCAGGACGACCGGCATGCGATCGTGCACCTCGGCGGCGGGACCCACCGCCTCGCGCGTGAAGACTGCGCAACTCGCCTGCCAATCGGCGTCGTTCGCGGGCTTCCACATGGCCACCACGCCGGCAAAGGCGAAAAGCTGGTCGCCCGGCAAATGGAAGAAATGCGGCTGTTTCGCCTTGATGATTTCACCGGTGGCGGGATCGGTGCGCTCGACCTGCTTCCATTCATACCAGCCGGCGGCGGGAATCAGGCAGCGGGACTTGGCAAGCGGCCCCTTCCACATCGGCTTGGTCGCCGCTTCTTCGGATCGCGCGTTGTGGGAGGTGCGCGGCGGCTTCGCGTCTTTCCACCAGTTCGGGATCAACCCCCAGCGCGCATTGACGAGCTCGATTTCGCCGGTGGCGCGGTCGAGGCACAGGACCGGGATGATCGATGTGGGTGTGACGTTGTAGCGACGCGGGAAGGGATTGCTGTTATGCCGGCCGATATGCCAAAAACGCTCTATTTCGGCTTCTTCCGGGGACACGTAGCGGCCGCACATGCGTGCATTATCGCCGGAATGGAATGAATTGTTGCCCGGGGTGGGAATTGCAACCAAACCGGACGATTCGGCCTCAAATGTAACAAGAACCGCTGTGCACGCAGGCCGCGCGGCCGCGTTAAACTGAAGTTCCAGGCGAATTTGCGTTGCCCGAGGGGCACAAGCGCGAATGTAGATGGCTGATATTTGAGCTGGTTGTTGGTGCAATATGTAGCCA